>CAZQJB010000016.1:12673-13956 GCA_964593115.1 uncultured Aquificales bacterium | reverse complement strand
CTGTATGGCGTCCCCGCTCACCTTGTGAACTCCCGCATCCACCTCTGCTGCCACCTCCCCCTTGAAGGTGGCGGTTAGCCCCTTCTCTTCCAGGGCCTTCACCAGGGCCTTGAACTCCTTCCCGTCTATCTTGCCGTCACCGTTGGCATCCATCTTCTTCAGGAACTGC
Source organism: uncultured Aquificales bacterium (assembly GCA_964593115.1). Taxonomy (GTDB): domain Bacteria; phylum Thermosulfidibacterota; class Thermosulfidibacteria; order Thermosulfidibacterales; family JALWSI01; genus JALWSI01. The sequence goes on along the minus strand of CAZQJB010000016.1, from coordinate 13,787 downwards.
TCAAAGGGCACCCCCAGGGCCACCTGGGCCTCCTTGGGGGTGAGATACCTTCCCGTGTAGGCGTTGTAGGGCATGAGATGCACGGTGTTGCCATGCCCTGGAACGTGGCATACCGAGCACTCCACGTACTCGAAGTGGGCCTCTTTATTGGGAAGCCAGTCATGGGACTCCTCGGGCTTGTGGCACCGCTTACAGAAGGCCGCCTCCCTCTCGGTAACCGTCAGGTTCCTGGAGGAATGGATGTAGTGGTTGCCGTGGCAGCCCGCGCAAGTGGGAGAATCGGGATCACCCTCCTCGGCCACGTCCGCATGAACACTGTCCCCGTAGGCCTCCTGCTCCTCGTCGTGGCACTGGCTGCAGTCCACGGGCTTCAAGGGCACGGGATGGGGAACATCCTCGTCCTCGTTGAGCTTCTCGATGTCGCTGTGGCAATCGACGCAGCCCACCTCGTTCTTACCGTGAACTGAGGCGTCGAAACGGGCCTCGTCCACGTATAGCGAGATCTCTTTACCGTTTGGGCCCTCCTTGGTGAGGGTCTCGTCACTGTGGCATTCGAGGCAGTCGCTGTTCTCGATGGCCCAGGATCTGTGGGTCATGAGTACAGGCAGGGCTACCACAAGAAACAGAACCGTCAAAACCTTGATGAACCTAAGCATATTCCTCACGTGCCTCCCTCCTGAAACCCTTGGTGTCTGAGAGTGTGAAAGGGGTAACATTCGCTAACCGCAGGTGTCAACCCCGAAACAGGGGGTTTGAGCATCTTACCCTTTTCCGGTATGAAACCACTAAATCTTGTGAGGGAGTAGGGTATGGATAGCAATATGAAGGTGGATACGGTGATCCTGGCCGCGGGAGAGGGCACCAGGATGGTCTCGTCGCTGCCAAAGGTGTTGCACCCCGTGATGGGACGCCCCATGCTCACATACATCATACGCGCGGTGTCGCCTTTCGCTGGCAGGATACTGGTGGTTGTGGGAAGGGATGCAGAGAAGGTTAAGCAGCAACTGGAGGGCAAGGCCCTCTTCATAGAGCAGCCCGAGAGAAGGGGAACTGGGGACGCGGTTAGGTGTGCACTTCCCCAGGTGGATGCCCCCTTCACCCTGGTTGTGCCTGG
>CAZQJB010000016.1:0-12663 GCA_964593115.1 uncultured Aquificales bacterium | reverse complement strand
GACATGCCACTGGTAACACGGGACTCCCTGCAGGAGCTGTTCTCGGCAATGGAGGGGCAGGATGCCGTGATGGCCATGCTCACCACCAGCATGGAAAAGCCCGCAGGCTACGGAAGGGTCGTGAGGGAGGATAACGAGGTGACGGCGGTGGTGGAGGAGGCCGAGGCAGACGAGAGAACAAGGGCCATAAACGAGATAAACCTGGGCATCTACCTGTTTGATACGGGGTTTCTTAAGGAGGCGGTGGCAAGGATAACCCCCAGCCGGGTTAAGGGCGAGTACTACCTCACCGACACGGTTGCCATTGCCCGGGAGATGGGCAAGAGGGTGGTGGCCAAGCAGGCACAGCACCAGTGGGAGGGCCAGGGCATAAACAACAGGGTGGACCTGTGGCGGGTGGAGGAGATAATGCGAAAACAGGTCCTCGAGAGGCTGATGCTGGGGGGGGTCACCGTGGTGATGCCCCATACCGTTTACGTGGAGCCACAGGTTAAGGTGGGCCAGGACACCATCATCTATCCGGGGGCCTTCATAGAGGGGGAGACCACCATAGGCAAGGGATGCACAATAGGCATTGGGGTGCACCTTAAGGACACCACCCTGGGCGAAGGGGTGAGGGTGATGGACCACTCTGTGGTAGAGGGGGCCGCGGTGGAGGCAGGGGCCCAGGTGGGGCCTTTTGCCCGTATCCGCCCGGATACGGCCATAGGCAAGGGGGCCAAGGTGGGCAACTTCGTGGAGATGAAGAAGACCAGGTTCGGAGAAGGGGCCAAGGCAAGCCACCTAAGCTACATAGGCGACTCGGTGGTGGGAGAAGGCGTAAACATAGGGGCCGGCACCATCACCTGCAACTACGACGGTTTTTCGAAACACCAAACGGTGATAGAGAAAGGGGCTTTCATCGGCAGCGACACCCAATTGGTGGCCCCGGTGAGGGTTGGCGAACACGCCTTAATCGGGGCAGGCTCAACCATAACCAAGGACGTGCCCCCCAACTCCCTGGCCCTCACCCGGGCCCCGCAGAGGGTGAGGACGGGTAAGGGGATGCTCTTCCAGGCAAGGCGCAGGGGAAAAGGGTAAGATGTGCGGCATAGTGGGATACCTTGGCAGGGACGACGCCCTCACCGTGCTGCTGGACGGGTTGAGGAGGCTCGAGTACAGGGGCTACGATTCGGCAGGCATCGCCGTGGTGGTGAACGGCGAGCTGAAGGTGGTGAGGGCCAAGGGCAAGCTGAGGGACCTTGAACGCCAGCTATTGAACCGCCGGGAGTTCACCTCCACCTTCGGGGTAGGGCACACGAGGTGGGCCACCCACGGCAGGCCGTCTGAGGACAACGCACATCCCCACTGCTCCGGGCCCATAGCCCTGGTCCACAACGGGATAATCGAGAACTACAGGGAGATAAAGGAGAGGCTCGAGGCCGCGGGCTACCGGTTCACCTCTGAGACCGACACCGAGACCATAGCCCACCTCATCAACCACCACTACAAGGGGGACCTCTTCGAGGCGGTATCCAAGGCCAGGCAAGAGCTGGTGGGCTCCTATGCCCTTGCGGTCATCTCGAGGGAAGAGCCAGAGGTGCTTGTGGGGGTGCGCTGTGACAGCCCTCTGATCGTGGGGCTTGGGGACGACGAGTTCTTTTTGGCCTCTGACATACCCGCGGTGCTGCCCTACACGCGCAGGGTGGTGCTCTTGGAGAACCACCAGAGCGTGAGGATAGACAGAAAAGGGGTGAGGCTATTCAACGGAGACGGGCGAGAGGTGAGACCCAAGGTCTCCACCATAGAGTGGAGTCCCGCCGTGGCCGAAAAGGGCGGCTACAAGCACTTCATGCTGAAAGAGATATTCGAGCAACCAAGGGCCATATCCGACACCCTTAAGGGAACCTATTCGCTGGAAGAGGGCCGGGTCTTTCTTCCATCTGCCGGTCTCGATGATGTATCGTGGCTGAAAGAGGTTAAAATAGTGGCCTGCGGCACCTCGTGGCACGCGGGGCTGGTGGGCAAGTACCTCATGGAGAGGTGGGCAAAGGTACCGGTAACGGCAGAGATAGCCTCGGAGTTCCGCTACCGTGAGCCCCTGTTAGACAGGCACACCCTGGCCATATTCGTCTCGCAGTCAGGGGAGACCGCCGACACCCTGGCGGCCTTGCGCCTATCCAGAGAGATGGGGGCAAAGACCCTCGCCGTGGCCAACGTGGTGGGAAGCAGCATAGTGCGCGAGGCCCAAGGGGTGGTTTACACCCATGCAGGGCCCGAGATAGGCGTGGCCTCAACCAAGGCCTTCACAACCCAGATCGTGGTGATGACCCTTCTTGCAATCCACCTGGGGGCCAAAAGGGGCACCCTGGATAGCGAGAAGGTGAAAGGGCTGCTGAAAGGGCTTTTACAGATACCCAGGCTGGTGAAAGAGGCCCTGGACACCCAGCCTGCCATCGAGAGGATGGCCCAGGCATACATGAAGAAAGAGCACTTTCTCTACCTGGGCAGGGGATTGGCCTATCCACTGGCCCTGGAGGGGGCCCTTAAGCTGAAAGAGATCTCTTACATACACGCCGAGGGGTACCCCGCGGGAGAGATGAAGCACGGGCCCATTGCCCTGATCGATGAGAATATGCCGGTGGTTGTTGTGGCTCCACGGGGAAGGGTGTTAGAGAAGACCCTTGGCAACATGGAAGAGGCAAGGTCAAGGGGAGGAACGCTGATTGCGGTTGCAGAAGGGGGAGACGAGAGGGTGAGAAAGGTGGCACACCAGGTGTTGGAGATGCCACAGGTGGCAGAGGAGTTCGCCCCAGCGGTCTACTCGGTGCCACTTCAGTTGCTCGCCTATCACATAGCCGATAAGAAGGGATGCGATGTGGATCAACCGCGAAATCTGGCGAAAAGCGTCACCGTGGAATAGCACCGGCAGTTTTCTGGGTAAGCACACCCCCTTAGTGGGACTGGGGATAGTGGTGGGCATACTGGCCGCCGTGGGAAACGCCGCCTTCCGCTTCATGCTTGAGTGGTACCATCACCTATTTTTCGTGAACTACTTGGGTTTTCTTCAAACCCACCTGGTGCACCACGGGGCGGTCATAGCCCTGCTTCCACTAACAGGCGCATTGATGGTGGCCCCCTTCGTGGTGGTGTTCAAGAAGGAGCTTAAGGGGTACGGCATGCCCCGCCTCATCATGGCGGTTTACCGCCGGTGGGGAAGAATAAGCAAGAAGAGCATAATACTCAACATCTTCGTTCCCACCCTGGTGATAGGCTCCGGTGGCTCTGCCGGCAGGGAGGGGCCCATTGCCGGGCTGGGCGGCGCCCTTGGCTCGTTCACCTCTTACGTGTTCAACCTCTCGAGGCAGCAGACCAAGCTGCTGGTGGCGGCGGGGGCCGGGGCGGCCATAGCCGCAGCCTTCGGGGCACCCATTGCAGGGATGATGTTCGCAGTGGAGATAGTGCTGCTTGGAGACTTCGACGTTGACTCATTTCCCACCATCGCCATCGCCTCGGGGGTGGCCGTTGCTTTAACCCAGGCCCTCTACGGCCAGGAGGTCACCTTTCACCTTCCCCCCTTCTCGATCCGCAGCATCTGGGTAGAGATGCCCTCGTACGCCATCATGGGAATCCCCGTTGGAATATGCAGCTTTCTCTTCATCATCATGTACCACAAGACCGAGCAGTGGTTCGATTCTTTGAAGCTGCCTCTGCTGGTGAAGCCCATCATGGGAGGGGCCCTTGTTGGCCTTATTGGAATAGCCCTGCCCCAGATCTACGGAAACGGTTACCCCTTCATGGAACAGGTGATGAACAACCAGGTGCTCTGGACCCTGGCTGCCATACTGGTGCTGGCCAAGATGGTGGGCACCTCGTTAACCGTGGGGTCGGGGAATCCTGGGGGGCTCTTTGCCCCCTGCCTTTACATAGGCTGCATGCTGGGGGGTAGCTACGGGGGATTCATGGGAAAACTGATGCCCTCGGTGACCGCTCCAGCGGGGGCCTACGCCTCGGTGGGCATGGGGGCCTTTCTCGCCGCCGCCTGCCACGCCCCCCTCACCGGGCTGTTCTTGCTATTCGAGATGACCCACAACTACCAGATCATGCTGCCCACCATATTCTCGGCCACCGTTGGCACCATGTTAGGGCAGAGGTTCTGCCCGCACTCCCTGGACACCTACGGCCTCGCCCAGAAGGGCATAGAGATACACCACGGCAAGGAGAAGAGCATTCTCGAAAGCCTCACGGTGAAAGACGCGCTCAGCCACAACTTCGACAGGGTCCACGAGTCCACCCCCCTCCCAGAACTGAAGGAGTACTTCAAGCGCTTTGCCAGGCACACCGACATCTTCGTGGTGGACGACCACGACAGACTGGTGGGTGTGCTACCTTTCAGGGTGATAAAGAGGTTTATCTTCTCTGACGAGACACCTGAGATCACCCCCACCGCAGGGGACCTATGCGAGAAGGACGTGGTGAGGTTGAGCGAGGACGACACATTGCTCGACGCCATCAAGTACTTCGGCAAGCGGGGAATCGACCACCTGCCTGTGGTGTCCCCCTACGGCAGGGTGATAGGCTCAATATCCCGGAGGGACGTCCTTGACGCCTACAGCAGGGAGGAGAACAGAAGGGCATTGGAGGGGATGGAGAGTCCATGAGCAGCCGTCTCGAGCGCACCATCCAGGTGGGAACCATCTGCGTCATTCTATCTTCACTCCTGCTGTTCGGGGCGGTGCAGCCAGTGGTGCTCTCAATGGAGGAGAGTGCCATAGTTATCCTGGCCATACTATCCATAATCCACCACCAGAAGAAGGGCCTGATGGTGGACTGGACCCCACTGGCATACCCATTCGCCCTCTTCCTGCTCTACATCTTCTTCCAGGTGATTCCCCTGCCTCCCCCGATACTGAAGGTTCTCTCCCCCCACTCCATGGTGCTGAGGGAGAGGCTGGGCATAGGCGGTGGATGGCAGAGCGTATCCCTAATTCCCTACCGCACCCTATCCCAGGGCATCTACTGGCTATCGCTATTTCTGCTCTTCCTGCTGGTTGTGAACCACTTCAAGCAGAAGAGGCCACTGAGGTGGCTCATCAACTCGTTGTTCTACTTCGGGATAGCAGAGGCCCTTTACGGTATGTTCTCCTTCTTCACCAGGAGCCAGTGGCTTCTCTGGTACCACAACCCCCGGCTTCCAACCTCCAGGGTGCACGGCACCTACCGTAACCCGGACCACTTCGCCGGGTTCATGGAGATGATGGTGCCCATAGGGGTGGTTAAGAGCATGGACTGGAAGGCCAATCCCGCCCAGCCAAAGACAGAGGTGCTGGCAAAACGGGGGGCCCTCCTCTTTCTCTCCATGCTCGGGGCCCTCGCCCTGTTCTTCACCCTCTCAAGGGCAGGACTAATAGGATTCCTGGGCTCCATGGCCTTCTGGTACATCAACGAGAAGAGGCGGGAAGAGCAGAAGGGCATAGCCTTTGCCCTGGGAATCCTGCTATCCCTGCTACTGGTTTACGCATTCTGGGTGGGGGTGGGCCCCATGATGGACAGGTTCAACACAGCGGGGCAGGACCTGAGGATGCAGGTGTGGCAGAACTGCCTGCCCATCATCAAGGACTATGCCCTCACGGGCACGGGGTTCAACACCTTCTCTTACGTCTTCCCCATCTACCGCGACATAACCCTGCCCCTCTCCTTCGCCCACGCCCACAACGAGTACATAGAGATGCTGATAGAGGGGGGAGTGGTGGGATTCATTCTTTTCGTGTGGGTCTTCTTCAAGCCGGTGGTATGGTCAATAAACTCGTCCTCCCTGCTCACAAGGGCCTCCCTTACAGGAATAGTGGCCATAGCCATACACAACCTCTTCGACTTCAACCTGCACATCCCGGGCAACGCATACCTCCTGATGACCCTGTTCGCCCTAAGCTGGATAGGAATGACAAGAGAGAGATGATCGACATTCACACCCATATCCTGCCTTCAATAGACGATGGTGCAAGAGACATGAAGGAGTCCCTGTCCATGGCCAGTGAGGCGTGGAGCATAGGAATAGAGGTGATGGTTGCCACCCCCCACTTCCTGCCGGGAATAGACAAGGTGGATAGGGTGGCCAAGGCCCTGGCCCTGCTACAGAGGGAACTTGAGGTGCACTCCATACCCCTCCAGGTCTGCGGTGGGGGCGAGGTGGAGATATCGGGGCTGGTTCCTGGAACCTGGGAGAAGGGAGAGGTGCCCTTCTTGAACTTCACCGGCAGTCCCAGGGCCATACTGGTAGAGTTTCCATTCTCGGGGCTTCCAAAGGGGGCAGAGGAGGTGCTCTACCACCTGGTGAAGATGGGGCTGACACCCATACTGGCCCACCCGGAGAGGGCCATGGTCTCAGAGAAGGAGCTGCTCAGGCGAATCACGCCCCTGGTGGAAGAGGGGGTGGTCTTCCAGATAGACGCCCCAAGCCTCGTTGGACTATGGGGGAGGGAGATAAAGGAGAGAACCAAGATGCTGGTGGAAAGGGGCCTGTGCCAGATAATGGCGTCGGACTGCCACGGCAGGAAGGGCCTGATGCCCCGCATGCTCACCGACGCACTGCCCATACTGGAAAGGATGGTGGGGGAAGAAGGGGCGCAGGAGATGGTCTGGGACAACCCCCTGGAGATACTGGGGCTCTCAATCTGAAAGCCCATGCTCGTCGAGAATCTCGAGGAGGCCCTTCACCTCACAGGAATGAACTCCACCCCACAGCAACTATCTAAAATGAAAGAGGCAAACCGCCTCTACCCCATGAGGGCCACACGCTACTTTTTAAGGCTGGCACAGGAAGAACGCCTTGAAGATCCCATATTGCTACAGGTGATTCCCCACCCAGGAGAGCTGCAGCAACCACCCCACCTCTCAGGTGACCCCTTGGGAGAAGAGGCCCACAGCCCCGTTCCCCACCTGGTGCACCGCTACCCCGACAGGGCTGTGCTGCTCGTCACCAGCAGGTGCGCACTCAGGTGCCGCCATTGCAACCGTAAGCGATTCTGGAAAGATGCAGAGTGGACCATTGGCAGCGAGGCCCTTGAAAGGGTGAGGGAGTACTTAGGGGCCAATCCACAGGTTAGGGAGATTATCCTTTCGGGAGGAGATCCCCTTACCCTCGCCCCTGTCAGGCTGGGCAGGGTTATGGAGGCCATGAAGAAGATACCCTCGGTCAAGGTGATCCGGGTGGGAACCAGGGTGCCGGTAGTGGCCCCCTGGCTGGTGACCCCCCAACTCACAGAGGTGCTCAGGGAGTTTCAACCGGTATGGATAAACCTGCAGTTCAATCATCCCAGAGAGGTGACCCCCCAATCGGTGGGGGCCTGTAGGCTGTTAAGGGAGGCCGGGGCTCCCCTGGGTAACCAGACCGTTCTGCTCAAGGGGGTGAACGACTCTGCCTGCACCATCAAGGAGCTTTGCTACCTGCTGGTGGAGGCAGGGGTAAGGCCCTACTACCTCTTTCAATGCGACCTGGTGGAAGGGGTGGAGCACCTGAGAACCCCGGTGAGGCAAGGAATAGAAATAATAAAGGCAATGGTGGGCCACGTCTCGGGAATAGCGGTTCCCACCTTTGCCATAGACGCCCCAGGAGGAAAGGGCAAAATACCCATTTTACCCGACTACCAGGTTAAGTTCGAAAAAGGCGAGGTGAGGTTCAGATCGTACGCGGGGGATTGGTGCAGGTATCCCGACCCGGTGGACTAAGTAGTAGAGGGGGTTTTGTACCTTACCGCAGTGGCCCTGGAGTTGGGGGACTCCCACACTGTGGCCTGTGAGACCACCACGGGCAGGTTTCTCTCCCTTATCCTGCCCTCCACCTCTTTGAAGATGTAGGCGGCTATCCTCTCGGATGTGGGGTTCTCTTTCTCGAACTCAGGATGCTCGTTCAATAGAGAGTGGTCCAGTGGAGAGAGCACCTCTCTCAGTATCCCCTTGAGCACCTTGAAATCCACCAACAGCCCCTGTCCGTTCAGGCGCTCTCCCTCCACCTCCACCTCCACCTCCCAGTTGTGGCCGTGGAGCCTCTCGCAGGCCCCTTCGTACTCCCTCAACTGGTGGGCCGCTGCAAAACTCTCCCTTACTCTCAGCCTGTAGATCAACCTAAGCACCGTACCTCACAATCACCTTCTCCACAAGGGGAGACACCTCGGCTGCAATCCCGTCCATCTCTGAACGGCGAAAGGGGTAACACCCCTCAAGAGCCGGATCTATGGTTCCCTCTGGCCTGAAGTTCTGTATGGCGTACAACCTGGCCCCGTGAATCACCGTTGCGATACCAAGAACCTCCCTCTTCTCCACAAGGCCAGGCACCAGGGTGGTCCTGAACTCGTAGGGGACCGCTCCATCCAGCAACATCTGCACCGAGGGCTTCACCACATCCCACTCCACGCCCCCGGTGAGCCTGGGATAGAGGGTTGGGGGCGCCTTCACGTCCATGGCCACCATGTCAACCAGGCCCTCCCTCAACAGCATCCCTAACATCTCTGGATTAGAACCGTTGGTGTCCAGTTTAACCAGAAGACCCAAAGACTTGACCCTCTCGAGAAGCCTGGGAAGGCCAGGGTGAATAGTGGGTTCACCCCCCGTAACGACCACGGCGTCCACAAAAGCCCTCCGCTCCTCCAGCTTGGCGAGCACCCCGCCGGCATCTAAAAGGGGGGCCTGGTGGTAACACTCAGGCAGAACAAGGGCCCTGTTGTAGCAATAGGGGCACCTGAAGGAGCAACCCCTGAGAAAGAGCACAGAGGCCACCCCTCCCGGGTAATCAACGAGGCTCACCCCAACGAAGCCCGCCACAGGTGGAAGGGCTACCCCCTCCCCTGCGCCGGGCATTCCACAAACCCTGCTACCCTCTACCTGAATCGCCTCCACGGACACCCTCCGCGGCACAGGAATCAGAAATTGTACTTCAAGGGCCTCCTGTCGGCAAACTCCCTCTTCTTGCCGTCATTCCAGTTCTGGACTGGACGGTAGTATCCAACGATCCTCGAGTAGATCTCGGTGGGCACCCCCACCACCTTCCTTTTCTTGCACTGGGCGTTTTCGTGTCTCTGCATGTCGTAGCTCCTCTCCTTCACCATGTTTTGAAATCTAAGACCGTCTCCCTCACCCTTCAAGGGAGACGGGAACACCTGCGTTCTCCTCTGACACCACGTAGGTGGAGACCACGCTTCCAGGCATAAGGCTGGCCGCCTCGTGGTCGTCAACCTCCATCTCCATCCCGAACCTGGCCAACTCCTCCTCGGTATGGGGATACGGGCACACCTCGTGCTTGCCCGGAAGGTAACCGTGAACAGGGCAGATAGAGAAGGTGGGCGTGATACTGAAATAGGGCAGCTTGAAGCTATTGACCACCTTCTGCACCAGCCTTCTCACAGCCATGGGATCCTCTATGCTCTCGCCCAGGAAGAGGTGCACAACAGTGCCACCGGTGAACATGGCCTGCAGCTCGTCCTGGTGGGTGAGCACCTCCCAGATGTCGTCTGTGTATCCCACGGGCAGGTGCACCGAGTTGGTGTAGTAGGGGGTCTCCCTGGTACCGGCTGTCCTTATGCCATCGAACCTCTCCACGTCTCTCAGGGCAAGCCTGTAACTGGCACCTTCTGCAGGGGTGGCCTCGAGGTTGTAAAGATTACCGGTCTCTCCCTGGAACTCCACAAGTCTCTCCCTCATCACCTCGAGCACCCTGATGGCCCACTCCCTTGCCGAGGGGCTACAGATGGGCTCGTTCAACAGGTTGAGGCAGGCCTCGTTCATACCCGTTATGCCAATGGTGGAGAAGTGGTTGTTCCAGTAGTACCCAGAGCACTGCTTCACCTCGTCCAGATAGACCCTTGAGAAGGGGTAGAGACCCCTCTCGGTGAAGTTCTCGATCACCTTCCTCTTTATCTCAAGAGAGACCTTGGCAAGCTCCATGAGGCGGCCAAGCCTGTCTAAGAAATCGTCCTCGTCTTTTGAAAGGTATGCCAGCCTGGGCAGGTTCAGGGTGACCACCCCTATGGAACCCGTGAGGGGTGACGAGCCGAACAGGCCACCCCCCCTCCTCTTCAGCTCCCTATTGTCCAACCTTAGCCTGCAGCACATGGAGCGGGCGTCGCTGGGAGAGAGATCGGTGTTCACGTAGTTGGCAAAGTAGGGAATCCCGTACTTGCCCGTCATCTCCCATACGGGAACGAGGTTAGGATCATCCCATGGAAAGTCCTTGGAAACGTTGTAGGTTGGAATGGGAAAGGTGAACACCCTGCCCTTGGCATCGCCCTCCATCATCAGCTCGGCGAAGGCCCTGTTTATCATCGACACCTCGTCCTGAAACTCCCCGTACGTCTCAGGCTGCTCCTCGCCCCCGATCACAACGTGCATATTCTCGAACTCACTGGGCACCCTCAGGTCCATAGTGAGGTTGGTGAAGGGGGTCTGAAACCCCACCCTGGTTGGTACATTCAGGTTGAAGATGAACTCCTGCAGGCACTGCTTCACGTCTGAGTATTCCAGGTTGTCCTTGCGGATAAAGGGTGCCAGCAGGGTGTCGAAGTTGCTGAAGGCCTGGGCCCCTGCAGCCTCTCCCTGAAGGGTGTAGAAAAAGTTCACTATCTGCCCCAGGGCGGTACGGAAGTGACGGGCAGGCTTAGACTCCACCTTGCCGGCCACACCACCGAACCCCCTGCGCAGAAGGGCCATCAGGTCCCACCCAACGCAATAGGCGGCCAGTATGCCCAGGTCGTGAATGTGAAAGTCGCCCTCCTCGTGGGCCTGCCGCACGTCGTCGGGGTAGATGGTGTTAAGCCAGTACTTTGCCACCACCGACGAGGCAATGTGAAAGTTCAGCCCCTGCAGGGAGTAGTTCATGTTGGAGTTCTCTTTCACCCTCCAATCCTCTCTCTGCAGGTACTTCTCGATGAGGTCCGTTCCGCTCACCAGGGCAAGGCCAAGCTCCCTGCTGGCCCTTCTCTTCTCACGGTAGAGGATGTATGCCTTGGCCACCGAGGACAGGCCGTTCTCCATGAGCACCTGCTCAACGATGTCCTGTATCTCCTCCACGTGGGGGATGCTCCCCTTCTTGAAGAAGAGCCTGAAGAGAATGAGAGACACCTCTTCAGAAAGCTGCTGTGCCTTGTCGGGATCAGGCTCCCCGGTGGCCTTCATGGCCTTCTCTATGGCTATGGCGATGCGCCTTCTCTCGAACGGTACGATGGATCCGTCTCTCTTGCGTATCAAGTGTTCCATGGCGTGCATACCAAAACTCCTCGCGGCCTCTTTGCTCGGGGAACCCCCGAATCCGAATCTCTATCTACTGCCACTTCCCGCCGTAGTCAATAGCCTATCCACTACATGTAGTAGTTCTTTTGTAGTTACTATCCAATATGGTGTTGTTGTTGCCATTACCGAACCGGTAAGAACGAAGGGCACCACCTTGACGGTTTTCAGTACAGGGCAAGTTGCTGCCGTAGATTCGCCCTTGACACCAGGCGAAACCAGAACCTAAAAGGCCTGTGTGTCAACCCTGCCCGGATGGCGGAACTGGTAGACGCAGGGGACTTAAAATCCCCTGGGCCCATGCCCGTGCGGGTTCGAGTCCCGCTCCGGGCACCACCTTCACCAGGCGTAAGGAATATACCAGCCAGGGAGCCGGCGATACAGGAGGAAAAATAAGGTCCCTCAAGGCACTAAACCTGCAGAAGTGAGGATAGTTGCCAAAACCCGTATTGCATAATTTATCAATTAAGATAAATTATACGTATCGATTGCGCACAGGGGGGACAGATGGAGATACGAGGAGCCGTTGCAGATGGAGCCTGAAGAGAGGGAGTTGATCCAGGTCCTGGTGCTTTCAGAGGTGTGCAGGGAGATGGGCCCCAGCCTAGTCTTTCAGGGAGGGACAGCCATCAGGGTTTTCCTTGGTGGAACAAGGAGATCCGAAGACCTTGACTTCTACATGGCCGCCCGGACATCTCACAGCCTGGACAGGTACGTTGAGAGAATCGCAAAGGCCATAACCCGGGACCTTGGATATACAGGAGAGCTCACTCTGGAATCCTTCAAGCTGAATCGGCAAGACCGCCTAAACACGGTGTGGTTCGGTTTCACATGGGGAGAGGGAAGAGAAAGAAGCAGGCTGAAGGTGGAGTTCCTGGAAGTGTCCGAACACTTCCAGGGAATAAGCAGCCAGGCCACCCTTCTTGCCACAGCCCCCTTAATAAGAAGGGGAATCTCGTCCTTCGGCATCTTCCTTGACAGGCTCAATTTAGTGGTTCAGGTGGAGACCCCTGAAGGCATCCTGGCCGACAAGGTGGTTGCCATACTGGCCAGGCCCTACGTGAAGGGCAGGGATTTATGGGATGTATGGTTTCTTACAGAGGTTATCGGCGTCTCCCCATCCCGGGACGATGTGGAGCTTCGCAGGAAAATCTATGATGCCACCCCTTGGAAACGCTCCCCAGCGGTGGGGGGCAGGGGCTGGCCTGAGAGAAAGGAGTTGGTTGAGTTACTGGACAGGGACCTGCAAAGGTTCCTGGACCGCGACGAGACGGCAGCACTGAGGAGAGAGGATTACGGGAGGATCCTGGAGTCCGTGGAGAACACCCTTGGGGTGGTAGGATCTGTTTGAAGGAGAGGGAAAGATGGCAATTCTGCAGAGCACACCTAAGGAAATGAAGCTGAGAA
>CAZQJB010000015.1:13897-14286 GCA_964593115.1 uncultured Aquificales bacterium | reverse complement strand
CGGCGAACACGATGGACGAGGGAGTGGCACCTGCCCTTATGCACCTGAATATCTCGCCTGCAGACACAACATCCATCCCGCAACCCTCTGTTGCGAGTATTCTGAGTATGGCGATGTTGGAGTTGGCCTTCACTGCGAAATGGATCTGGGTAGGGACCTGTGAAAATGCCTGTTTCAGCGTTCTCACTCGCTCAACCAGATGTCCGTAGCTGTAGAGGTAGAAGGGAGTGCCCACCTCTTTTGCAACCGCTTCTATGGGAACCGATTCGCAGTAAAGCTCTCCCTTCTGGTAGTAGCACGGGATCTCTGTCACCTCATTCCTCCTTGGTAACCCTTATTCTGAAGACAGAGGCGGGACCCTCGTTTCCGCTCTTGTCCACCGCCGTCAC
>CAZQJB010000015.1:0-13887 GCA_964593115.1 uncultured Aquificales bacterium | reverse complement strand
GGTCTTAACCTCTTTATCCTTGAATATGGGAGTGGTGATGGGCTGTGGGGTTAGAAGCACCTTCTCTTTCCTGCCCTCTCGGCGGTACACCTTGTAGCCAACGAGGTCTGCCTCGCCGTTGGGGGCCCATGCTAGGTAAACCATGCCCTCCATCACAGTGCCCGACAGGTTCTGGGGCATTGCCGGTGGGGTGGTGTCCAGCGGGGTTGCTTTAACCACACCAGAGGGCTCGCTCTCCAGAAACCCTCCCTCCACCTTTGCCACCGACCTCACCTGGTACCTGTAGCTGACGCCGTTGGTGACCTTTGTGTCACGGTACGACGGTTTGAACACAGGTTGGCTGTTCAACGGCCCACCAAAGGGTACATCGCCCTTTGCCCTGTAGATCCTGAATCCAAGCCCCGGCGTGGGTGGTCTCCACCTCAATGTGACCTCTCCCTCTCCCGCCGCTGCGTTCAGGGCCTGGGGAGGCTCTGGGGGAGGACCGTAGTGGAATATCTCCTCTTGGGGGGGTGCGTCATGCCTGCCCCACACCTCTACCTTGTACTGGTAAACCATGCCAGGCGAGGCCCTTCTGTCGCTCACCACCACCAAGGAACCTGGGGATGCCTTGCCCTTGGCCACCTTGCTGCAGTCTCCCACCAGGCATCTCGAGACCTTGTATCCCAGGTCGCGCTTTATCTTAGCCCCCTTGAGGTAGTGGGTGGGCAGCCTGAAGGTGACCAGGACCTCATGGGTTCTTCCCACTATTCCCTCTATTGTTGCCGGTCGGGGAACCCGGTGTTTGGGCTTCAATGGCGGTGCCTTGTGGCCGCATCCGGCAAGGGATAGAATAAACACCCCTATGAGGAGCACGGTTGTCTCCCTGATGCATAGAACGGCCAAATGTCTATTATTCTTCACCCAACACCTCCTTCCACCACGCTATCTGGCTATCCACCTCTTCCCTTGAGGTTCCACCAAAGGACCTTCTGCTGTTCACAGACTCTCTCACCCCCAGCACCTCGAACACGTCCTCCCCTATTAGTGGCGAGAACCCCCTGAGGGCCTCAAGGGAGAGGTGGTCTAACTCCACCCCCCTCTCTACGCAATGGGCCACTATTCTGCCCACTATTCCGTGGGCATCCCTGAAGGGCACCCCCTTTCTCACCAGGTAGTCGGCGAGATCGGTGGCGGTTGTGAATCCCTCTTTTGCCCTATTTTCCAGTGTCTCCCTATTGAAAGATATGCCCCGCATCATACCTGTCATCACCTTCAGGGAGCCTTTCACGGTTTCAAGGGCGTCCAAAAGGGGCTCCTTGTCCTCTTGCATGTCGCGGTTGTATGCCAGGGGTAGCCCCTTCATGGTCGTGAAGAGGGAGACCATGGCCCCTAACACCCGGCCCGTCTTGCCCCTAACCAGCTCTGCCACGTCTGGGTTCTTCTTTTGTGGCATTATGCTGCTTCCCGTGCAGAAGCCGTCTGGCAGGATGACGAAGGAGAACTCGGTGCTGCTCCAGAGCACCACCTCTTCTGCCATTCTCGAGAGGTGAACCGCTATTATTGAGAGGCAAGAGAGCATCTCGAGGGCGAAATCCCTGTCTGATACGCTGTCCATGGCGTTTCTGGAGGGGCGCTTTAGGCCGAGCTGCTGGCTGGTGAGGTGCCTGTCTATGGGAAAGGATGTGCCGGCGAGGGCACAGGAGCCCAGGGGCGATATGGCCGCACGCCCTCTCCAGTCCTCGAGTCTCTCCACGTCTCTCTGGAACATCTCTACGTATGCCAACAAGTGAAAGGCCACCAGAACAGGCTGGGCGTGTTGCAGGTGGGTGAAGCCAGGCATAACCGCCTCCCTGTTGGCCTCTGCCTGCTTAAGGAGCGCCCTTTGCATCTCCCTCAGCAGACCTGTCACCACCTCTTGCTCCTTCAGCAGATAGAGGCGGAAGTCGAGGGCTACCTGGTCGTTTCTGCTTCTCGCTGTGTGGAGCTTGCCCCCTACCGGGCCTATCTTCTCTTTCAGCCTCTGCTCAACGTGCATGTGTATGTCTTCAAGCTCCGGCCTGAAGGGCAGCTCTCCCCGGGATATCTCCTCTTCTACCTCGTCAAGGCCCTTGAGTATGGCATCGCCCTCTTCCTTGGAGATTATGCCCTGCTGCACGAGCATTCTGCAGTGAACCCTGCTGCCCTCTATGTCTTCACGGTAGAGCAGGTGGTCGTACTGGATGGACGAGGTGAACTCCTCTACCAGCTTGTCGGTCTTTTCTGTGAAACGCCCCCCCCAGAGCTTCCCCATACTTTAGAATCCCCCTCTGAGGTTGGCGGGGGCTATCCGTTGCAGCATACCTATTAGCTCTTCCTGCTTGGGAGAGGCCGAGACAGCCACCTCGTACTCTATGAGCCCCTTCTCGTAGAGCGCTGCCAATGATTGGTTCATGGTCTGCATACCGTGGTGCATCTGGCCTGCCTGCATCACCGAGTAGATCTGGTGCAGTTTCTCTTCCCTGATGAGGTTTCTTATGGCAGGGGTGGGCACGAGGACCTCTGATGCGAGCACCAACCCGCTCTTGTCGGCCTTTGGGAGCAATTGCTGGCAGACTATGCCCTCGATGACGAAGGATAGCTGTGCCCTTATCTGGGGCTGCTGGTGGGCGGGAAATGCGTCTATTATCCTGTTTATGGTCTCCACCGCCGAGTTCGTGTGCAGGGTGGCGAAGGTTAGGTGTCCTGTCTCTGCCAGGGTGAGGGCGGCGCTCATGCTCTCCAGGTCTCGCATCTCTCCCACCAGCACCACGTCGGGGTCCTGCCTGAGAACGAAGCGCAGGGCCCTGGCGAAAGAGTCTGTGTCAGAGTGAACCTCCCTCTGGTTCACCAGGCACTTCTTGTGGGGGTGCAGGTACTCTATCGGGTCTTCCACGGTGATGATGTGCTTGTAGTAGGTCTCGTTTATGCGGTCTATCAGGGCCGCCAGGGTGGTGCTCTTTCCAGAGCCTGTGGGTCCTGTCACAAGAATCAGGCCCTTTGCCTTGGATACAAAGGTGTTCACCACTGGGGGCAGCCCCAGGCTTTCCAGGGCCATGGCCTCGTAGGGCACCCTTCTGAACGCCCCTGCTACGGCCCCCCTCTGCTTGAACACGTTGGCCCTGAACCTGGCCACTCCTTGTATGCCGAAAGAGAAGTCCACCTCGTGCTCCTCTTCGAACACCTTCTTCTGAAGGTCGGTCATCACACTGTAGCACAACCTCTGGGTGTCAGAGGGGGCCAGGGGTTCCAACCCTTTCACAGGTATGAGTTCTCCATGCAGCCTCATTCTCGGGGGGTTACCAGTGGTTATGTGCAGGTCAGTGGCCTTCTTATCCACCATCTGTCTCAAAAGGTCTTCCAAAGAAACCATAAACGTCCTCCCCTGCCCTTATACGGTGACTCTCAGCACCTCCTCGGGGCTGGTTACTCCTGCTCTCATCTTCTCTATACCACTCTGTCTCAGGGTGACCAAACCCTCTTCCAGGGCGAGATCGAGCACCTTGTCGGCAGAGCTCTTCTGGACCACCAGCTTGCTGATGGCCGGGCTGACGGGCATTAGCTCGTAGAAGGCCACCCTTCCCTTGTACCCGGTGTTGTTACACCTCGAGCACCCCCTGCCGTGGTAGAAAGGGCCGTCTTTCGGCGTCAGTCCCAACCGTTCCAACAGCTCGGGAGGCGGGTCTTTGTACTCCTCTTTGCAGTACTTGCATATCTTTCTGGCGAGCCTTTGGGCCACCACCAGGTGTATTGATGACGCTACCAGGAAGGGCTCTACCCCCATGTCAACCAGGCGGGTCACGGTAGAGGGGGCATCGTTGGTGTGAAGGGTTGAGAAGACCAGGTGTCCCGTAAGGGCGGCCTTTATGGCGATGTCTGCGGTCTCAAGGTCGCGGATCTCTCCCACCAGTATCACGTCGGGGTCCTGTCTCAGAAAGGATCTCAGGGCAGCTGCAAAGGTGAGCCCTATGTCCTCTTTGGTCTGGATCTGGTTTATGCCCTCGAAGTTGTACTCAACGGGGTCCTCGATGGTCATGATGTTTATGTCGGGGCTGTTTATCTTAGATAGGGCAGAATAGAGGGTGGTGGTCTTTCCCGAACCTGTGGGGCCAGTGATGAGCACCATCCCGTAAGGGCGGTCTATGGCATCGTTGAACATCTGTAGTTGCTGGTCGTTAAAACCCAGTATCTTCAGGTCGAAGGTGAGGCTGGCCTTTTCCAGTATCCTCATCACCACCTTCTCTCCAAATATGGTGGGGATGGTGGATACCCTCAGGTCGGCCTCCCTGCCCTTTATTCTCACCTTGGCCCTGCCGTCCTGGGGAAGCCGCCTCTCCACTATGTCCATGTGGGAGAGTATCTTCGTGCGGGCAATAACGGCGTCTCTAAGCCTGAAAGGCACCTCTATCTGCTCGTGAAGCACGCCGTCTATGCGGTAACGCACCCTGAAACGCTTCTCGTAGGGCTCCATGTGGATGTCGCTTGCCCCTTTAGACAGGGCGTCACTGATGATGTAGTTCACAAGGCGGATGACCGGGGCCTGGTTTGCCAGTTCGGCCTCTGAGGAGTCACTAATGACGTCTTCATCCTCGATGAGCTCCACGCTCTCGTGCTCCTCTTCTTCGCCGATAATCTCTTTCAAGACCTCTGAACCGGAGCCATAGAGGTACTCGATGGCACTCTCGACGAAGTCCTCTGAGGTGAGCACCACCGTCACCGTGAATCCCGTTGCGAAGCGTATGTAGTCGAGGCTGGATACGGGAAGAAGGTCAACCGAGGCCACGTAGAGAATGTTCTCTTCTCTCTTTATGGGAACCACCTTGAAGAGCCTTGCCAGTTTCTCTGGAAAGCTTTTAGCCAGGGTTTGGTCAAGGTCAGAGAGCTCTATGTCCCTGGAGGGATCACCCCACACCGCCTCGAGGGTGGCATTGTAGTTTCTGAGCACATCTTCCAGGTCTCTCCTCGAGATAGCCCCCAGGTCCACCAGTATGTCCCCCAGCCTCTTTGGCAGGGTTTTCTGTACGTCCAGGGCCTCCTCCACCTGCTCAGGGGTGACCAGCCCCTTCTTGATGAGGATGTCACCTATGCGGAGCCTGAAGGAGAAAGACTCCTCACCTACAGACCGTGTTGCGCTCTTCCCCGATGTGTCTTCTGGCATCTATCTCCCTGGAAACACTCTTGCGAAAATCTCTTATTATCGAAACCACCTTTAGCAATTCTTTGGTGGAGTTGTCAAACAGAAAGGGTGTCCCTTTAGGTAAGGGTACTCAAAGGTCCAGTATCACCCTTGCGTGCCAGCCGTCTCTTTCCTGCCAAACCTCTGCCCCGTGGTATGTGGCCGCCTTTATCTCCACTGCCGGTGGGTGGATCCCTGGATGGTAGGGTTCCCCTTTTAGCACGATGCTCAAGGCGGTTTGACGAAACTCAACCTCTTCTGCCGTGCGCGGCACCCACCTGTGTGCGTCGAAGGTGTAGATAAGCTCGTTCAACAGCCCCACTAACAGGTCCCTGGCATCTTCTCCTTCCACCATTAGTTTACGGTGCTCCCTTGGCCTGACCGCTTCAGCCCCTCCCAGCAGAACCGAGACGAAGCCCTCCACCGCAAGGGCAAATAGCCCTTCTATGGTCTCTGATTCTATCTCTATCCCCTCGTCCGCTGTGGTGCCGAAAATCCTGAATCCACCCATTAACGCCTTTCCCCTCTTCACCTATGCAAGATGGCTCACCAACCCCGTTCTTGCAAGGTGTAATCCTGGGCTGGTAGAATGGTCTTCCAGGCACGAGCGAGGAGGAGAAGGGTCAATGCCCCGACGCACAGACATCGACAAGATACTGATCATAGGTTCAGGTCCCATTGTGATAGGCCAGGCGTGCGAGTTCGACTATTCGGGCACACAGGCTTGCAAGGTGCTCAGGGAAGACGGGTTCACCGTGGTGCTGGTTAACAGCAACCCTGCCACCATCATGACGGACCCAGAGATGGCCCACAGGACCTACGTGGAGCCCATCACCCCAGATACCGTGGCAAAGGTGATCGAGAGGGAGCGTCCCCAGGCATTGCTGCCAACCCTGGGGGGACAGACTGCCCTGAACACGGCGGTGGCCTTGGCCGAGAGCGGTGTTCTTGACAGGTACGGTGTGGAGCTGATCGGGGCAAAGCTGCACGCCATAAAGAAGGCCGAGGACCGGGAGATGTTCAAGACCGCCATGCGCAAGATAGGGCTACAGGTGCCACCAAGCGGGTATGCCCATTCAATGGCAGAGGCGAAGCGCATCGTGCAAGAGATAGGTTTTCCGGTGATCATCAGGCCATCTTTCACCCTCGGGGGAACCGGTGGGGGAATGGCCTACAACAGCGAGGAGTTCGAGGAGTGCGTAGAATGGGGGCTCTCTGCCTCTCCCTCCAACGAGGTTCTCATAGAGCGCTCGGTTAAGGGCTGGAAGGAGTTCGAGCTGGAGGTGATGAGAGACCTTAAGGACAACGTGGTGATCATCTGCTCCATAGAAAACCTTGATCCCATGGGCATACATACAGGAGACTCAATCACCGTTGCCCCTGCCCAGACCCTCACCGACAAGGAGTACCAGCTCATGAGAGACGCCTCGCTGGCCATAATCCGCGAGATCGGTGTTGAGACAGGGGGTTCGAACATCCAGTTTGCAATAAACCCAGAGAACGGCGAGATGGTGGTGATCGAGATGAATCCCAGGGTCTCCCGCTCGTCGGCCCTCGCCTCTAAGGCCACTGGGTTCCCCATAGCAAAGATAGCCGCAAAGCTGGCAGTTGGATACACCTTAGACGAGATACCCAACGACATCACCAAGAAGACCCCTGCCTGTTTCGAACCCACAATAGACTACTGCGTGGTGAAGATGCCCAGGTTCACCTTCGAGAAGTTCCCCGACTCTGATTCTACCCTGGGCAGCCAGATGAAGTCGGTGGGAGAGGCCATGGCCATAGGCCGCACCTTCAAAGAGGCTCTGCAGAAGGCCATACGCTCGTTGGAGACCGACACCTGGGGGCTCGAACCGGTGGAAGGCATAGACCAGGAGCAACTGGAGGCCGCCTTGAGGCAGTCTTGCTGGGATCGCCTCTTCTACGCGGCCCAGGCCTTCAGGCATGGTTTCTCCCTGCAGAGGGTGGCGGAGCTCACAGAGATAGACCCCTGGTTCTTAGACAACATACTACAGATAGTTGAAGAGGAGGAGAGAATACGCTCCACGGGGGCAGAGGAGTTCTCTGAAGAGGACCTTAGGCGAGCCAAGGGGATGGGTTTTTCAGACACCTGCCTGGCAGGGCTTCTGAAGGTTGAGGCAGACGATGTTTTCAGAATGCGCCGCAAAAAAGGCGTGCTGCCGGTGTTCAAGAGCGTTGACACCTGTGCCGCCGAGTTCGAGGCATACACCCCCTACTTCTACTCCACCTACGAGAGGGAGACCGAGCAGAAGACCGGGGACAGGGAGAGGGTGGTGATTCTGGGAAGCGGCCCCAACCGCATTGGTCAGGGCATAGAGTTCGACTACTGCTGCGTGCATAGTGTGATGGCGGTGAAGGAGACGGGGCGCGAGGCGATAATGGTGAACTGTAATCCCGAGACCGTCTCCACCGACTACGACACCTCAGACCGCCTCTACTTTGAGCCTCTCACCTTCGAAGACGTGATGGCCATAGTGGAGGCAGAAAGGCCCTTGGGAGTGATACTGCAGTTCGGTGGCCAGACCCCCTTGAAGCTTTCGCTCTCCCTGGAGAAGGCAGGGGTGCCCATACTGGGAACGTCTCCCGACAGCATAGACCGGGCGGAGGACAGAGAGAGGTTCAGGGCCATGCTTGGAAAACTGGGCCTGAAACAGCCCCCCAACGCCACCGCCACCTCGGTGGACCAGGCCATGAAGATCGCCCACGAGATAGGGTATCCCGTGCTGGTCAGACCCTCTTACGTTCTCGGTGGCAGGGCCATGGAGATCATCTACAACGACAAGGAGCTGGAGTACTACATGGGCCATGCTGTACAGGTCTCCTTTGAGCACCCCGTGCTCATCGACAAGATCCTGCAGGACGCGGTAGAGATGGACGTGGACGCGGTTTGTGACGGTACAGAGGTCTTTGTTGCAGGTATCATGGAGCACATCGAAGAGGCGGGGGTGCACTCAGGCGACTCCGCCTGCTCTTTGCCCCCCTACAGCATTTCAGAAGAGCTCGTGCAAGAGCTTAAACGGCAGACCACCCTGATGGCCCTTGAACTGGACGTGCACGGGCTCATCAACGTGCAGTACGCCATAAAAGATGGCGAGGTTTACGTGCTCGAGGTGAACCCCAGGGCCTCGCGCACCGTTCCCTTCGTGAGCAAGGCGATAGGTATCCCCCTGGCGAAGGTGGCCACCTTCGTGATGCTGGGGGATAGCCTGAAAGACCTTGGCCTGCCACGGGAGCTCGATCTGGGTCATATCGCCGTGAAAGAGGCGGTCTTTCCTTTCTTGAAGTTCTCGGGTGTTGACACCCTCCTTGGTCCAGAGATGAAGTCCACGGGAGAGGTGATGGGCATAGACAGGGAGTTTGGTGTGGCCTTTGCCAAGGCACAAGAGGCGGCGGGAAACAGGTTGCCTCTCTCTGGACGCATCTTCATCAGCGTCAGGGACAGCCACAAGCCGTACATCGTCCCCTTGGCGCGCACCCTCTCGCGGCTCGGGTTCAAGATAACCGCCACCAAGGGCACCGCCGCCCTCTTAGAGGCCAAGGGGGTTAAGGTGGAGCCCGTCTTCAAGGTGCCAGAGGGACGCCCCCACGTGGTGGACCGCATGAAGAGCGGTGAGATCCAGATGGTGATCAACACCCCCCTGGGGGGGCAGGCCCGCAGGGACTCCTACGTGATCCGCCGTGCCGCCCTTGACCTTGGTATTCCCTACTTCACCACCATACCAGGGGCCATCGCGGCAACAACGGGAATAGAGGCCATGATCAAAGGAGAGGTTGGGGTTAGATCCCTTCAGGAGTACCATTCGGCATAGGCAAAAGGCCGTTTTTTGAGTCTTTTTTATGCAGGTTCACTTGACTTCTTAGGTGTAATTTTTTAGATTAACCCCTGATTACGGCAAGGCACTGCCCGGTAAGGGGGTGGCTGTGGCTGAAAGCTCTAACCAACCAAGGGACGAGGGATGGCTACTCTCCCTTTACGATAGGGCCCCTCTTGGCCTCTTCAGGTCAGACGAGAACTGGGTTCTGACCGAGGCCAATCCCCAACTGGCCAGGATACTGGGATACGGCTCTGTGGACGAGGTGATTGGCAAGAGCCTGGCCGCTCTCGTGATCGACCGGGAGAAGCTGCTCGATCTTCCATCCATCCTGAGGGAGAAGGGGGTGGTTGACGCCTACAGGGTTAGGGCCAGAAGAAGGGACGGGGCGGTGGTTTGGCTCAGCCTCTACTGTGCCCTGTCTGAGGAAGGGGACCGCTGGTGGATCGACGGTCTCGCCATAGACTTCACCCAGAGAAAGCTCTTGGGAGACGAGCTCAGGCGTGAAAAGAGAAGCTACCAGCGTCTGGTCACCAGCCTTCCTGGCATAGTGTACACGGCAACGCTGAATGGTGATGCCAGCCTGGTCTTCGTGAGCCCCCAGGTTAAGACCATACTGGGAGTAAGCTACCATGAGGTGCTCTCCCGGGGCGGGTTCTTCAAGGGTCTCGTACACCCTAAAGACGAAGAGACCCTTAAATCCTGGCTGGAGTCCCTTGTGGGTCAAGAAGGCCGCTCTGTGGTGCCCAGTATCGAGATACGCATGGTGGACTCCAAGGGGGACCTCAGGTGGTTCAGGAACATGGCCACGGTGGAGGACGAAGAGGGCGTTCTTCTCGTTCACGGGGTGATGTTTGAGACCACAGAGCTGAGGCGTGTCGAGGAAGAGCTCAGGCATGCGCAGAAGATGGAGTCCCTTGGGCGTATGGTGGCTGGAATCACCCACGACTTTAAGAACGTGCTCACGGCCATAATGGGGTTTGCCGAGATGGGAATGGAAGAGACCCCCAGGGAGTCCACCCAACACCACTACTTCTCGGTGATCATGGAGCAGGGAGAGAAGGCCTCTTCTTTAATCCAGAAGCTGCTGGACTTCGCCCGAAGAAGGGAGCCCGTGATGGAGCCAGTGAACACCGCCACCATGCTGAAAGGGGTGGCAGAGGTGCTCAGGCGCACCTTTCCCAAGAACATTGAGATAGAGCTGAAGATAGATGGCGATATCCCCTTTGTGAAGTGCGAAGAGGTCCAGATGGAGCAGGTGCTGTTGAACCTGGCAATAAACGCCCGGGACGCCATGCCCCAGGGGGGCAGGCTCATACTCTCTGCCTCGCGGGTAGAGATTCCACCCACCTCCACCTCGTCCATACCTCCCGGTCACTACGTGAAGATAGTGGTGGAGGATACGGGAACCGGCATGTCTCCCCAGGTCCTCGAGAGGGCCACCGAACCCTTCTTCACCACCAAGAAGAGGGGGATAGGCACGGGCCTGGGCCTATCACAGGCGGTGGGAATAGTGAGGTCCCACGGGGGCCACTTCTTCTTGGAGAGCGAAGAGGGAGAGGGAACACGGGCCATCATCTACCTGCCCGCACTTCTCGAGTTCCTCTCCAGCGACGAGAAAGAGGTGGAAGAAGAGAGTACACAGGAGGTTTTTGACCATAACCACCAACCCTCTGTGCTGGTGGTGGACGACGAGAGAGAGATAAGGGCCTTTCTGGCAGTGGCCTTGGAGAGCGCGGGGTTCAGGGTGTACTCTGCTGCCGACGGGCAGGAGGCCTGGGAGTTCTACCAGATACTGAAAAACAAGCCAGACCTGGTGATCACCGACATGGTGATGCCCAGGATGGGGGGCAAGGAGTTCATAGAGAAACTGAGGGAGGCCGATCCAGACCTTCCCATACTTGCCATCTCGGGGTACGCCTCTTCGTTTTCCCTGGAGAACTTGGGAGTTGAGAGGGTAGAGGTTCTCTCTAAGCCCATAACGAAGCGAGTACTTCTTGATGCCGTAAACCGGCTCCTGAAGCGTAGCTGAGCCCATGGGTAGCATACGAAGGGTGTTCATCTGCCACCCAGACGAGAGGGTGAGAAACATCATCGGCCAAAGCCTGGCCCACCACAAGAGAGTAGTGTTTCACCCGGTGGAGAACACCTACCGCCTGAAGAACACCATCTCGGTGGTGCCCGATTGCAGGGAGTCGGTCTTTCTGCTCGAGTTTCGCCCTGAGTATGAGGGAGAGCTGTGCCGCGAGATGAAGGCCCTATGTCCCTTTGCCGAGGTGATAATCCTCATCTCTGCATCCCACATCCCCCAGGCGGCAGAGCTGGTCCACAGGGGGGTGGTTTACGATTACCTGGTGGTGAACCCTTTCTACGACGTTTACTCTGCCAGCATAAAGGTGCTCAGGGCCCTCGAGCGGTGCCACCTGAGAAGGAGGCTGGTGGAGCTACAAAAGCAGCTCATGGAGGCCAAGGGCAAAATAAAACCGGCGGTTAAGTGCCTGACTGCAGATCTCTCACGGGGAATAAAGGAGGAGTCCTGCCAGCTGAAAGAGGGGGTCTCCCAGGTGGTAGGCGAAGAGTATGCCAGGGATGAGGTGGAGGGGCTCTTTGGGCACTTCGATGCAAGGGTGGAGGGCAAGGTCTCGGAGTTCGGTGAGGACGTGGCCAACCTCACCGCCACCTTTGCAGATTCCATGGCGGAGAAGGCGGTGGGAGCTGTGAGCGAGGTGGTGGTGAAGGATGGCCTGGAGACGGGGGAGACAGAGAGAAAAGAGGGTTCCAAGAGGGTGTTGGTGGTCTCAGACGACTCCAAGGTGAGGGACCTGCTAAGGCTATTTCTCTCTGCAGAGAACATCGACGTGGTGGAAGAGACTGGCACCGCCGACTGTGTTGAACGCATACTGGGGCAAGGGCCACCACCCAGTCTGGTGCTTCTCGACGTGGACCTGAAGGGCCAGGACGGATTCAGGCTTCTCTCCCTTCTTTTTTCCGACGAGCGGCTGAAAGAGGTTCCGGTGATACTTCTAACCCAGACCAAGACCAGAAGGGTGCTCAAAAAGGCCGCCAAGTACGGGGTGGCAGGCATAATCCTCAAGCCCCTGAAGTTCAGCGTGGTGAAGGAGAAGGTTGAGCAGGTGTTGCAGGAGAGCGCCGGGAGAGGTGATGAGAAGAGAGAATCTTTCTTTATTGCCTGGAGAAAGGGTGATTCCCTTTAAGCGTTGTTATCCCCGATGAGTTGGTGTTTAACCTTTAGCCGTTCTGTGGAAACTCTGGGTTCGATGTTTGCTTAATCCACAATAAACCGTTCTCATAAAAACCCTTTTAGAACCCCTGGGTTGAGATGATTGCTTCCGGTTTTTAACGGTATTACATGAGCCCCTTTTATTTGCCGTTCGAAGAGGAGGCTATTTGTATCCGGTTATCGTTCAATGGGTTATCCATAGAGCACAGGCCAGTTCTTAAACGGGTAGGTTACCCCGATGCCACTTTTGATGCGAGAAAACAAGTTGAAAATTTTCTCAAGAAAACACTTGACAGCACGATTTGTTGTAGGTAAGGGAAGACCATATTACAAAAAAAGAGGAGGGTGCAGGTATGGAAGGTAAGACCAGAAAGAGAGGCGGAGCCAGGTTCGAGGAACTGAACATCAAGTTGGACAGAAAGCTCTTTCGAACCATCAATGCCATCTGCGAGGGCGATCCCAAAAAGATCAACCGTATGATTCGCAGGCTCATTGCAGAGGGCCTCGAGGGCAAGTCCATCGAGACGCTGATCAAGATGGCCGAGCCCACCCCCAGGAAGAGGCGCAGCGCCACGGCTTAATCACTGACCACCAGCGGTCCCTGGAGGAAAGGGGAGAGGTGGGGTCGGCACGAGGCGTTTTGGCCCATCCCAACCATTTCCCAGTCTGAGGGCGTGATTCCAGGTTTTTGGTTCTCTGGATCCACCTTCAGGGGCCGTTTCGGGGGTGTGATGCAGGTTCTCGTCACCGGCGCCACGGGATTCGTGGGAGGCCACCTGGTGCGTCGCCTCGTGTCCATGGGGCACAGCTGCGTGGCCTTTGCCAGAAGGCCCTTGCCTCCTTCCCAGGGGATTGTTCCCTTTCAGGGAGACGTTTTGAACCGTGGCCAGTTGGGGGAGGCGGCAAAGGGTTGCCAGGCTGCCGTTCACCTTGTGGGCATCATCCGCGAGCATCCAGCAATGGGGATCACCTTTGATGCGGTGCACGTGGAGGCCACTGCCAATGTGGTGTACGCCTGTAAAGAGGCGGGTGTTCAACTGCTCGTTCACCTTAGTGCCCTGGGGGCGTGCTCCGAGTCTGCAGCCCGTTACCACCGCACAAAGTTCGCCGCCGAGGAGCTGGTGAGGGAAGGGGGCCTGGGCTACTCCGTGATAAGGCCCTCCCTCATCATTGGCCCTGGCGCCAGGTTCGTGGAAGATATGAGACGCATGCTCTCTCTTCGGGTGGTGGGCCTCTTGCCGGACCGGTACGAGATGCAGCCGGTGGCGGTGAGAGACGTGGTGGATGTGCTTGCGGCGGCCTTGGAAAACCCTGAACTACAGGGGAGCACCTGGGAGCTTTGCGGCCCCGAGGTGTTCAACATGAAAGGACTTATGAGGTTGATGGCGGATACCTGGGGAGTCAGGGCTCTCTTCTTGCCTGTGCCCGTCTCCCTGCTAAGGGCTTTGGCCGTAATACTTGACCGGTTTTCCTGGTTTCCAGTGACCAGGGAGCAGCTCACCATGCTTGCGGAGGGCAGTTGCTGCCGGGATTTCCGTGTCTTCTCGGTGCTTGGCAGAGAACCCATCCCCATCTCAGAGGAGCTTTGCCGCTGCATGGTTCAGTGAAGCAGTATCAGCACCACCCCGCACAGAATAACC
>CAZQJB010000014.1:0-14747 GCA_964593115.1 uncultured Aquificales bacterium | reverse complement strand
AAATATTTGCATGAGAATAGGCTTGATAACCTCAGCCTTATCCACTACGGTTACAACAACCCATTTTATGTTATCAATCCAACTATAATAAGCAAGCTTATCTGAATCACTTATACTAAGCTTATATACGAGTTCTCCTGTCTGCCTGCTGAGTTTTACAGGAGAGTGAAATATGGCTGATATGTTTTTACCTAACATTGAACTATTACGATGAATGAGTATTTTACCGTCTGGCCTTACTACAAAACTGTAGGATGATTTGTATTTTCCTGCGGCTTTTCTCAAAAGATCAGAAACAGCATCTATGGAACAATCAATTGCTACAACTCCGCTGGTCTTATTCTCATCATCTATCAATACTTTACTAATAGATACTAACCACTCTTTGGTTTTAATCTCTCTGTACGGTAAACCACCTGATATGTTTGGTGCTGACTTTATCGCTGCTTGATACCAAGGACGAACAACCGGATTATATCCGTTTGGAGGGGTATAGTTGTTTATCAATAGTAGGCCATTTCTATAGCCTGAATACACATAGTTTATATCAGGATCAATCGCTTCGAGCTCTTTATATAATTTTAGAATATCAAGACGACCATTCTGATCGAGAGACAAAGCATTTCGAACCTTTTTGTTAGATGCTAAGAACTGAACAGCGTTGTGGATTTTGGTAAAATAACCCCGTATAAAAAAGTTAACGGCCTGATTTCTTTGTCTGATCACAGCATCAGCATTAGACATTCCAGAATAATAAAGAATGATCGATAATAAGAAGCCAAATATAACTAATATTGCACACGAAAGAATTATGCTGCTTTTAAACAGCTCGCTCCTTATGGTCGTATTACTCATCAACTATCTTCCTATCATAATGACTAAAAACTATTCACTAAAGGTGATGGTGTTACAATAAAGTGGGACAACCTTATTCAACCTCCCTATATTAAGACCATCCAGAGGCCCCATTCTCCCTCTGCCAGGTACTATCCTGTTACTTTACCGTATGAAGGTGACCGGCATTGTTTCCTCTCATAGTGGGACACGATACTGTCTCCTCAACGAAATCGGGAAGCATATTATACCTCTTCACTTAATAAAAGTGCCAAGGGTTGATTGGCAAGTCCACCTGTCGTCTAAAAGTTGGGACCACTTTAATAAATGATAAAGAGCTTTTAGGTAGCCTCCTTGTAAGCATCTATTTTTGGGCGCATATGGCAAACGCAGGTCCGTTTGGATGGCCCTGATGATCAAAGCCGATTTTTATGTCTTTAAAACCATAATGCTTTAATGCTTTTATTATACTATCACGTGTCAACCATTTACTTACAGGCTTAGGACCCCCACAGAAACCCAACCAGTTCAAAGACTCCTTATACGATTGTGTGGAATACTCATACAAGACACCATCGTATTCTAATAAGCTAATGGGGCTAAACTTATGTCTAAGCTCTTTCCTGTCTGATATTAAAGAATTATCATAATAATGGGTCCAAATAAATAATCTTTCGGCAGCCTTTGATATCAGTTTTAATAGTTTAATAGGCTCCTCCATATGATATAAAACACCACTTGCAAAAACCATATCGTACTTAGAGGTATTTTTCTCTAAAAAAGACATAAAATCTCCTAATTTAAATTCTACTCTATCAAGATTCAAAATTTCTTTGATACATAGGCATTTTAAGAAGGCACGTGTATTGGCCTCAATGGCTACAACTTTTCTTGCATTTCTGCTTTGGAACATATAGGAATGACCGCCTTCAAGCGGGCCTAATTCTAATATTTTCCAGTTAGAGAAGCTTCCAAATGTTTCCTCTGCCCACTCAACCCGCTCATCTTCAAATAACCTTGCCGTACCCGGTTCTGTAATCAATCCAAACTCGTCAGGAAGTCGAGATGACCATTCTCCCTTGAATATATCCAGTACGTTCTGAGCGCTTGGTTCTGTTAGCACATAGGCGTCTAAAACTTCCACCGTTCCCCCTTATAATTAGGTTGATTATGCATTACTGTAAATAATGACCATCGTAGTCAAGATCGATGGTATAGCTTCAACCATTCCGCATTAACCTCATTGCTTAAAACTGAACTATCCTTCATATTAGGCATAATAATCTACCAACTCAGCGAGCAGTATTAGGTGTTCGTTCTAAGTTACCATTTAAATCTGATATGGTTGCTACCACTTCTTTAAATGCATAATTTCATATGCCATGCTACCAATCTCCTAATTCCTTCCTGTAGATCTCCCCCTCTGTACGCCTGGCTCCACCCCCTTTGTCATAGTGACTACGATTAGGTAAATAACTATCTGTTTTTGTGTAGTCAAGACCAGGTTAGTTAGCTACCGGGCATCATCACCTTAAGGCCCATGTATTTAAGCTGATTCACGGTCCGGTCCGGAGGAAAACACCTTGTCTGAAAACACCCGGGGATTTTTCCTCCCTACCCCTTGACTTAACCCCGCCTGGTGGAACATAAGGTGCCCTGTCGCTGGCCGGGGTAGCTCAGTCGGTAGAGCAGTGGACTGAAAATCCACGTGTCCCCAGTTCAATTCTGGGCCCCGGCACCATCCCAAACCAGACCTTGAAGAGAGATCACTTCATAATAATCTTCAAGGCGGTGAAGAGGAGCAGCACAGCAAAGGCCCTTCTCAATACGGCCACCCTAACCTTTTCGGTGAAACAGGCGCCAAGCTGTGCGCCCACGGTGCCCCCCAGTAGCAGGGCTATCCACGATGGGATGTGAACGTACCCCAGGGAGTGGGGGGGCAAGGCAAGCCCAGAGTGTGCCCCGAAAAAGGCGTACCCGAAGGCCCCAGTACCGGTGATGAATGGTATGAGAGAGGCCGAGGTTCCCACAGCAAGGGTCATAGGGAAACCGAGCACGATCACCATTAGGGGCACGGCCACCACGCCCCCACCTATCCCAAAGAACGAGGCTATCGCCCCAACCGCCATACCTACGGGAAAGAGCACCAGGGGCTTGGGGGTGTCCACCTCGTGGTCATCTTCACCTTTGGGCCCTACGTTCAGGCCTATCCTTGCAGAGGCGTAGAGCAAGAGAAGGGCAAAGGCCTTTTTCAAGATCATCCCGTTCACGTGGGTTGCCACCGTGGAGCCCACCATGGCCCCTACAAGTCCGCCGGCAGCCACAAAGGGAAAGCCCTCTTTGTGTAGGTGCCCCTTCCTGATGTGCGCCAGTGAGCTGGAGAGCGAGAGAAAGGTGGCCGCAGCCAGGCTGGTACCCAGGGCCATGTGCACAGCCACTTCCTGGGGAAACCCCAGAGCGGGGAAGAGGTAGAAGAGCAGGGGCACCATCACCACCCCTCCCCCTATGCCCAGAAGGCCGGCAAGGAACCCCGCTACCAGGCCGGTTAGGGGAAGAAGGATGTAGGCCTCTACCCCCACTATCCTCCCACGGCCCCTGCCAGTTTGAAGATAGGCATGTAGAGGGCGATAACTATGGTTCCAATGAACCCGCCTATGAACACCAACATCAAAGGCTCCACCATAGAGGTCAGGGCCTCTACTGCGGAATCCACCTCGTCTTCAAAGAAGTCGGCCACCTTGTCCATCATCTCGTCAACGGCCCCCGTCTGCTCTCCCGCAGCAAGCATCTCAAGCATCATGGGAGGGAAGACCCCCGAGGCCCTGAGGCTGACGGAGAGCACCTCTCCCTTTGCCACGTCTTCCCTGGCCTTGAGAAGGGCGTCTGCTATCACCTTGTTGCCAGAGGTGCCGGCTATTATGTCCAAGGTGTCCAATATGGGGATACCGCTCTTCACCATGGTGGCAAGGCTGCGCGAGATACGGGCCACTGCCACCTTTCTCATTAAGGGTCCGATGATGAACACCCTTAGCGAGAGCCTGTCGATAACTTCCTTCACCCGGTCCAGTTTCAGGAGGAACCTCATTGCCACAGCAAAGGCCACTATACCTATCGCCACGTAAACATAAGAAGACCTGAGAAAATCGCTCATGTCGATGATGAACTGTGTCAAGGCGGGTAGCTCAACGTGTGATTGGTTGAAGATGTCAACAAAGGTGGGAACTATCTTGATTAACAGAAAGGCTGCTATGCCAATAGCCATGACGATGACGAACACCGGGTAAACCATGGCGGTGATCACCTTTCTTCTTAGGGCCAGGATCTTCTCGATGAACACGAACCACCTGTTCAGCATCAGGTCGAGGTTGCCCGTGGCCTCACCTGCCTCCACCATGCTGATGTAGAGCTTGCTGAAGGTCTCTGGATGCCGCCTGAGTGACTCCGAAAACTTGCTGCCCCCCTCCACGTCCTCCCTGATCTCGGTGAGTATCTGGGCCAGCTTCTTGCTCGCTACCTGCTGGGAGAGGGTGTTGATGGCAGTGGGAAGGGGGATTCCTGCCCCAACCATGGCCGCCAGCTGTCTGGTGAAGATGGCCACGTGCTTCACCTTCACCTTGGATTTCATGAAGGGCAACGAGATCTCGGCACCAAGCCCGCCCTTTTTCAGTGGCTTGATGTTCAAAGGGTAGAGACCTTCTCCCCTTAGCTTCCTCTCTGCAGCCCTGGGAGTAGGGGCCTCAATCTCACCGGAGACCACCTTTCCATCAACATCCCTGGCCTTGTAGCTGAACTTCAACAAGCCCTCCTTCTAAAAGAGCCCTAAATGTACTTAAGGTGCACCGATCCCCAGGTTCCGCAAGACTCGCAACGCTCACTCCAGCACTCGTGGGTGGTACCGCAAGACTCGCACTCAAACCGTTTCAACAGGTTTTCTCCGCACCCCTTTGAGTATATTTCGAGGGCTATCTTATCCTCCCCGTTGGCCTCCCTTGCCCTCGCCCTGAGCAACTCTGCCATGGCCAGGGGGGCATCTATCAACCCCGCTGCCTTCACCGCTTCAGAGAACATGCCGAGTCTCAGGTAGAGCATCACCAGGGGGATACGCGCCTGGGGCAGCTTGGTGTTGGACGAGGCGAACCTCTGGAAGAAGTGGATGGCATCAGATGGGTGTGACTCTTCGGCCACAAGCTCCAACAACCTCTCTGCCAATTCCAGGGCATTTGGGTTTTCCACAAGCCCCTTCTGCAGCCTCTCAACCGCCTTATTGGGCTCCACCATCTGGGAATACGCCAGGTATGCGGGTACGAACTTGGGATGTTTCTTGGTGAGTTTCAACATGGATGCGGCGTCTTTCTCGTCCAATGCCACCTGGTAGAGTAACCCGATTAACCTGACTTCTTCTCTCTCCCTGCGTTCCTGGGGAGACTCCTTCACCACCCTCTCCTGCAAGGCCACCGCCCTCTTGGTCTCGTGCATACCCATGTGCGCCTCTACCATGAGTTTTAGCACCAGGGTTTTGGGCACATTCTTTGCCTTCAGCAGGGGCTGAAGCTCATCAATTGCCTTTGGATAATCACCCAGGGCCAGGTGGTCTTCTGCTATCTCTATGCCCAGCACCACGCTCTTTGGCGCCCCCTGTCTCACCTTGGTATGCACCTGGAGCGCATCTTTGAACCGGCTGGTCTCCCTGAGTATCCTTCCCATAAGGGCAGCGGCGGGCACGAAGGTTGAGTCCTCTTTCAAGGCCTTCTTCAAAAGCTCCAGGGCATCCTCTCTCCTGCCGTCCCTGTAGAGCAGTTCAGCAGCAGAATACAGGGTTTCTACGGTCAACCTCGCATCCTCCCTCTTCTTCCACCGACGCCGCTCCACCGCGAAGGAGACCTCTTTGCCCAGACTCAACAGGTAAGAGAATAGGAAGCCAAGGGAGATCAATACCACCACCACCAGTACAAAAGGCACCTCGTAGGCAAGGTGGTTTGTCAACTTAACGTGCACAGACTGTGGATTCATCATGAGCACGTAGATCACCAACACCAAAGGAATAACGGATGCTATGAGAAATCTCATTGGTTACCCTCCTTTTCGGGCCATATCTTCGGGACATCTCCCCACAGCCTATCCAGGTCGTAGAGCCTCCGCTCTTCGTCCCGGAAGATATGTACACCTATCTCACCGTAGTCCAGCAGTATCCACCGGGCGGTGTCGTAACCCTCCATGCGCCAGAGGTGCCATCCCCTTTCAGAGAATGCCATCTCTACCTCGTCTGCAATGGCCCTTGCCTGGGTGGTGCTGAAGGCGGTGCAGATGACAAAGGCATCCACTATGGCGCTGTATCCCCTGAGGTCGAGGGCCACCACCTCTTCACCGTGCCTCTCTTCAATGGCCTCAACCGCCACGCGGACCATCTCGCGAAGCCGGTCCTCTTCTCTCAAATCGATACTTTCATCTGAAACGGTACAACCCATGCTCTCCAATGTAATCTTCCACCTCTTTCTTCACCAGGTATTTCACGCTCAACCCATTTTGCAACCTGCTTCTAACCATAGAAGAAGAGATACCTATCTGGGGAACCTGCGTCAAATAGATCCTGTGGGTCTCACCACCGGCTTCGCACCTCCAGGTGCCTTCTTCTATGCGACAGAACTCCACCCCGGCGAGTCTCAGCGATAGCACCTCGAGGTAGCGTTGAAACTCTTCGGCCTTCACCTGGAACCCTGCTCTCTCCATAACCACGATGTTGGCCCTTCTCAAAACCTGTACAGGCTCGTGCCAAGTGTAGATGTTCAAGAAGGCCTCTGTTCCCATGATGAAATAAAGGGTGTCTCCGTGAATCCCCCTGAGCTCCTTTAGGGTGTCTGCGGTGTACGAGGGTCCCTCCCTTTCGGCCTCGATCCCGCAAAGCTCAAAGGTAGGGTTATCGCAGATGGCAAGCTCGACCATTCTGCTTCTGTGGATGTAGGGTATCACCTCTGGTTTGTGGGGGGGGGTGGCCGATGGCACGAAAAGTACCCTGTCGAGAGGGACTGCATCGAGCACCCACTGGGCTGCCACAAGGTGTCCCATGTGCACGGGATTGAAGGTGCCGCCCAGTATTCCCGTCCTCACTGTATCTCCTCTCCGTCTATCACCTTGGCCCCTTGGGGCAATGACCTGAGAAAGAACCGGCCATAACCCTTCTTCACCACCCGGGGGTCCAGGATGTAAACCCTGCCGTGGTCGTTCTCGGTGCGAATAAGCCTACCCACACCCTGTTTGAACAGTATCACCGCATCGGGCAGTGAGAAGTCGTTGAAAGGGCTTAGTCCCTGGCTCTTGAGAAACCTCGATATGGCCTTCACAACAGGTTCGTCTGGTGAACGAAACGGCAGCTTGACCAGAACCAGGCTTCTCAAGGCATCTCCTGGCATGTCCACACCCTCCCAGAAGCTGGCCACCCCAAGCAGAACCCCCTTGGGATCGCTGGTAAACTCTTGCTGCAACAGGTTTCTTGGGGCATCACCCTGTATGTACCACGAAAGATGAGGCAGCCTGGTCTTCAAGGCCTCGCCCATCTGCCTCATGGTACCAGTGGCGGTGAAGAGGCAGAGGGTGCCACCTCCCTCCCTTGCAACTATTCCTTCCAGCAATGAGAGAAGCCGGTTGAAATACCCTTCATCCTTGGGGTCAGGGGCCCTGGAGAAGAGCACCACCTCCATCTGTCTTTTCCAGTCGAATGGTGACTCAACCACAAGCTCACGGGCGTCATGGGGGATACCCAGGGTTCTTCTCAGGTAGTCAAAAGAGCCTCCCACGGTGAGGGTGGCCGAGGTGAGCAGTACAGATTCGAAGCGGTTGAAAAGTGCCTCTGAGAGCACCTCGGCAACACCTACCCGGATCAGCCTGAAGGTGGGATGTATCCCTACTCCCGGGGGTTCCACCCACCTCACGTCGCCGGGGCCAGAGGCGCTGAGAAAACCTTTCAGCCCGTTTCGGTACGCCACTAAGTCCCTGAACCCGAGGTCCAGCGAGACCTGGGTTGCCATCTCGGGCTCCATATCATTCACCAGCAGCTCGCTCTCCATAACCGCCTTGTCCAGGTGATGCACCACATCTTTCAAGGCGGCCTCGATCTCTATGTTGTTCACCTTCTCCCACTCCAGGTTCGAACCATTCTTGCTCCACAGCCCTGCCATGAGCCTGGACAGGTTCAACACCATACCCTTCACGGGAGACAACCAGTTCAACACCTCTTTCTCTTCTCCTGCCAGCAGGCTCTTCTTTTTAGTGAGGCCCTCCACCGTCTCCACCAGCCTGCCAAGGTCCACCTGCACCCCCAACACCTCCATGGCCACCCTTTCAATCTTGTGGGCCTCGTCCACCACCAGCACCCCGGTCTCTGGAAGTGCCGTGCCTTCGAGCAAAAGGTGGTGCAAAAGCAGGTGGTGATTAACCACCACCACCTGGGACTTGGCGGCGCTCTGTATGGCCCTGAAGTAGAAGCACCGCCGGTGATAGGGACACCTTTTCGAGAGACAATACTCCCCGCTGCTCCCCACCACAGGGGAGAGATAGGCAAAGGGAGACCTCTCAAGATCCCCGTCACCGGTCTCCCGGGACCATTCAAGCACGGCCGTTACGGCGTCTCTGTCGGCTCCCCTCCTGTTTGCGGCCCAGTGCAGCCGAAAAAGGCAAAGGTAGTTCTGCCTTCCTTTGAGCAGGGTCACCTTGAAGGAACGGGGCAAGACACCTTGTAAAAGCGGCACCTCGTGGTGCAGTATCTGGTTCTGAAGGTTCTTGGTTGGTGTGGACACTACCACTGGTTCGTCCCTCTCCCACGATGCCTTCACGGCACCAGCTAAGTAGGCAAGGCTTTTCCCCGTACCTGTTCCCGCCTCGATCACCGCTACTCCCCCCTCGTCGAGGGTCTCCATCACCACCCGGGCCATCTCTTCTTGACCCTTGCGGTACTTGAAGCCCTTCCACTCTCGGGAGAGGAGGCCGCCTTCAGAGAAGAAGGTCTCCCAATCAACCACTGCTTCTCTTCCTTTCAAGGGCCAGAAACTTTCCGAGCTTGGCCATCATAAACTCCCTGGTCAATGCAGGTGTGAATAAGGAGTAGAACTCACCTTCTGTGCACCTCCTCCCCTCCATGACGGCCCTTCTCTTTCTCATCATACCTGGCAGCATACCAAGGGCATGAAGCTTGCCCTTGAGATAGGGGCCCCATCTACCCTGCCTTGCGCAGAAATAGAGAAACATGGCCAATTCTCCCAGCAAAAAGGGAAACAGGCAACGGGCAGAAATGGAGAAGGGCAGGTTCTTCACCCTAACCAGCCCGCAGTTTCTCACCGTGTAGTACACAGATAGGGGACTCTCTGCCTTGATGGAGGACCTGACCCTGTGATGCGCAACAGCGTTGGGAGCGTAAACCACTCGCCAACCACGCCACCTGGCGCGCAACGAGAGGTCCATGTCTTCCCATATTAGAAAGAAGTCGTTGTCGAAGAGCCCCACGTCGTCGAGACAACTGCGGCTGTACAGGGCCGCTCCTGCACAGGCCGCCATCACCTCCTCCTCCACGTTACGGGCAGATGATGGTTGACCCTCTCCCATCTTGAACCCCTTCAGGGCGGTGGAGAAACCGTCTCCTGCGCTGTCTATGCGGTCCTCGCCGTAAACCAGCAGTTTAGATGCGACTATGCCGCACCCCTCGTGGCGAACCATGGCCTCCACCATCCTCTCTATCCAGTGGGAATCTGCAACTGCGTCGTTGTTCAAAAGGGCCACCAGCTCTCCGGTTGCCACCCCTATCCCGATGTTATTGGCCCCAGCAAACCCAAGGTTCTCACCAGTGGGAATCACCACCAAGGGCAGTTTTTCGGAGAAAGAGTGGATAATCTCAAGTGAGTTGTCCTCTGAACCGTTGTCAACCACGATCACCTCGTGGGGGGGCAGGCTCTGACACGCAAGGCTTTCAAGGCATTCCCCTACAACAGAAGCGCCGTTCCAGTTCACCACGACAACACTGACCTTTGGGGAGACCATCTACACTGCCTTCAATCCTTGGCGGTGGCAACCACGTAGTATCCTGGGGACTCAAGGCATTCCGTGTCGATGCCGGGGATCACCCTGGCCAGTTCATGCAGTTCCCGAAGGTAAGGTTCAGGCAAGGTGGCTGGTTGCGGTTCTATTATCTCCACCCTGAACCCGCTCTCTTCAAACATCTCCTTCAAGGTGTTGCCTGTGAAGAAACGCAGGTGTTCGACGCAGAGAAGACCAACGGGAACATAGTCGAACCTTCCCTGGAGCAGGGCCCTTACTATTGGATAGAATCCCGTGTTCGGTATGGATGTAACCACAGAGCCACCAGGTACCATCCAACCCCTCACCTTGCGCAGAAATCCCCAGGGATCCCTCAGGTGCTCCAGTATATCTCCCAACACCACCAGGTCGAACATGCCATTCCAAGAGGGTGAGGCCTCTTCCACGTCCATCACCTCTACCCTGTCCAGCACACCTGCCGCTATCTTAGCAGACTCTTCTACTATCTCTATGCCCCACACCTCACATCCCCAGCGCTCTTTCAGTAACCTGCCAAACTCTCCCTTTGCACAGCCCACGTCGAGCACCCGCTTGGGCACCGTGGTCACCAGGTGGAGCATGTCCTGGCGGGGACTGCTGTAGAAATCGGAAAAGAGGTGAACAAGCCCCCCTGCAGCAACGGTCTTCCCCATGCCCGAGATGGCCTTAAGCAACTCTACCAGGGGCAACTGGGGATCCACCTGGGCCAGGATACCCTCAGGGAACGCCCCCAGGAGGGTGAAGAAATCGCCTGTGATCTCGCGCCTCTCACTGTAAAAGGTGCCGGCCAGTTCCTCGAGATCGCTGGGGGTCCAGTACCCCAAAGCAAGGCCCTGGGATGGTGGCAACGAGGGGCCCATGGGAAGGGCAAGAGCCACCCCATCTCCATTCAACGCATCAAGTAGGGGATGCCACCACCTGCGTTGGAAATAGACCCTCTGGGTCAGTGAGAGCACCACCACCTCAGCCCCTGACTTATTGGCCACATTTAGCAACTCTCCTGTAGTGGTTGCAGGTGCAAACCCCAGGGGCTTGGCATCCTCGCCGGCGCTTCGGGAAAAGGTGTCGAGACTCTGCTTCTCTAACCACCTCCCAGGCATACCTCCCTCCCACACCCTGTCGTGGGGGAGATAGGCCATCAAGACAGGGAGCCCTTTACCATAACCGGTCAGCCAGTACATCAACCCTCCCTAACACTTTGGTACTCCCAGGAATGTAGGACAGGGACGGGCAAAAGTCCACTTCCAACCTTGCGCGTGGTTAAAAGAGTAGTATCTTTCCCAACCTTGACAAACCCAAGGTGCGGGGTGTTCTCTCACAGTGGGCAGGTTGCTAACCACATTTTAGGAGGAGAGCGTTGAATAGAGAGGAGATTGAAGAGCGGTTTCTTCCGCCAAGGGAGCTGTGGCCCGAGATAGTTATTCCCCCCGAGGTGCCGAGGCCTCCCAGTTACAACCTGGCCTATGCCCTTCTCGACAGGCACGTTGCCGCAGGAAAGGGTGACCAGGTGGCCGTCAAGTACAGGGGCTCCCGTTACACCTACAGCGAGCTCCAAGAGGGCTCACTGCGCATCGCCCACGGACTCAAGAAGCTGGGAATAAAAAAGGGCGACAGAGTCTCATACATGCTAAACAACACGAAAGAGGCCATAATGGTGAACTTTGCCCTGCAGAGAATAGGGGCCATAGTCACACCTTCATCGCCCTACTGGAGCGAAGAGCACCTGAGGTTCATACTGAACAACCTGGAGGTCTCCCTCTGCGTGGTCAGTTCAGAATACCTGCAGAAGATCGAAGAGGCGAAAGGGGACGTTCCAACGCTCAAGTGGATCATGGTGATCGGCAACGACGAGCTCTGCAGGGAGAAGGGACACCTCTGTTTCGACAAGATGCTGGACACCGAAGAGGCCGGATACTTTTTAGAAGAGATAGACGAAGAAGATATCGCCGCCGTGCTGCACACCTCGGGAACCACGGGAAGGCCCAAGGGATGCGTCCACAGGGTTAAGAGCGTGCTTGCAGAGTGCTACCTGGTGAACAAGTACGTGTGGAGGCTGGTAGAGGGAGACGTTTTAGGGGGCTCTGCACCAGTCTGCCTTGCTGCCGGTTACGGCACCTTCTGCCTCATCCCGTTCTGGGCGGGTTCCACAATATCCCTGATCCCCAGGTTCTCTCCCAAGGAGCTGGTTGAGGCCATAGATGGGGACGGTGTTACCGTGCTCACAGGCCTCACCAACACCTACAAGGCATTGTTGGGATACCCCGGATGGGACGCGGAGACAATGAGGCATCTAAGGCTATGCACTGCAGGGGGCAGCACCCTGGATCCGCCGGTTTACCGGGCCTGGTTCGAGAGGGTAGGAAGGCCCATCTACGAGGGTCTTGGTGCCACAGAGATGCTTCACCTCGTGCTGTCTAACGCGGTTCGCATGAGGCCAAAGGCGGGCTCGATAGGATTCCCCATACCTGGATTCGACGTGAGGATAGTGGACGAGCACAACCGGGAGTGTGCCCCTGGAGAGATGGGGAAGATGATAGTTAAAGGGCCAACAGGGGTGATCTACTGGAACGCCCACCGCATTCCTGCGTTGCTCGAGAAGCAGAAGAGGAACGTGGTTGACGGTTACACCTGTCTGGGAGACGTGATGACCAGGGTGCCCACCGGCTACTACTATTTCGTAGCCCGGGTGAAAGACCTGATACACAAAGAGGGCAAGACCATAGGCCCTCTCGAGATAGAAGAGCTGCTCATCACCCACCCTTACGTGGAAGACGCAGGGGTGGTGTCGCTGCCAGCTAACGGGAAAGATGAAGAGATAGTGGCATTTGTGGTCACACCGTGGGGAGACGACCTGCCCATGGAGAAGAGAAGAGAGCTGAAAAGCTTCTGCAAAGAGCACCTGGATGCAGAATACAAGGTGCCCGACTGTATCGAGGGAGTAGCCTTCATACCCAGAACTCCTGCAGGCAAACCCCTTCGCAACATACTTAGAAAGTGGGAGATAGGCAGAAGACTCGAGAGAGAGCGCAGAGCAGGATACAAAGGCAAGGGCGACAATGAGTGCTCTTGAGAGCTGTGTGGTCCATCAAACTTTCGCAATTCACCCCTTGACATGACTCACCCATCCCTACTACATCAGGGCTCCAGCGTTGGCCGAAGTGGCGGAACTGGTAGACGCGCTATCTTGAGGGGGTAGTGGGCGTTTGCCCGTGCGGGTTCGAGTCCCGCCTTCGGCACCATTGTTCGGGGCGTGGCGCAGTCTGGTAGCGCACTGGCATGGGGGGTCAGTGGTCGGCCGTTCGAATCGGCTCGCCCCGACCATTCTTTCTCTTCTCCCAGGGAGGCACCTGTAGATGCTCATCCTTCTCTCCAACGACGACGGTATATGGGCCAAAGGGCTAAGGGTGCTACAGGAGTCTCTAAGCCCTTTCGGGGAGTGTTGTGTGGTGGCCCCTGACCGGGAGAAGAGCGCCGCAAGCCACTCTGTAACCCTCCACCGTCCCCTTCGGGTAGAGGAGTTAGAGCCAGGCCGGTTTGCCGTTGACGGAACACCAACCGACTGTGTCATCCTGGGCGTCCACAAGTTGGCAGGGTCAAAACCCGATCTTCTCGTTTCGGGAATAAACGACGGGGGGAACATGGGAGACGACGTCACCTACTCCGGTACCGTGTCTGCCGCCGTGGAGGGAACCATTCTGGGCGTGCCGTCTATGGCGGTCTCCCTGGCCCGGGGAGGGTACAGAAACTTCCTGGCGGTGGGAGAGGTGGTGAAACGAATCGTGCCGTGGATCGCCGAGAGGGGCCTGCCCAAAGGGGTACTGCTAAACGTGAACGTGCCCGATGTGAAGGGCATAGAAGAGCTTAAAGGGATACGCTGGACCCGCCTGGGCAAGCTCTCTTACATGGACACCTTAATTGAGATGAAGGACCCCAGGGGTA
Organism: uncultured Aquificales bacterium; assembly: GCA_964593115.1. Classification (GTDB taxonomy): domain Bacteria; phylum Thermosulfidibacterota; class Thermosulfidibacteria; order Thermosulfidibacterales; family JALWSI01; genus JALWSI01. The sequence goes on along the minus strand of CAZQJB010000014.1, from coordinate 914 downwards.
AGACCTACTACTGGGTGGGAGGGACCCCGGTGAGGGACAGGGAGAACGGTGCCGATACCGACCTGGTGGCTGTGGAAGAGGGATACGTCTCCATCACCCCCATAAGGCTCGATCTAACCCACAACAGGGCCCTGCGAGAGCTGGGCTCCACCTGGGAGATAGTTCTGTGAGAAGCCAGGACAGGGAGCAGGCCAGGCGCCGCCACCAGATGGTTGAGCTGATAGAGACCAGGGGCGTCAGGGACAAAAGGGTGTTGCAGGCCATGTTAGAGATACCGCGTCACCGCTTCGTTCCCCTGCACCTGAGAGAGATGGCCTACGACGACACCCCCCTATCCATCGGATTGGGACAGACAATATCGCAACCATACATCGTGGCAGTGATGACCGAGGCCCTAGGTTTGACCGGCAACGAGAAGGTGCTTGAGATAGGAACAGGCTCTGGTTACCAGACCGCCATCCTCTCACGGTTGTCCAACTGGGTTTACACGGTTGAGAGGCTGCCCGAGCTCTCACGCCAGGCAGAGGAGAGACTGAAAGAGTTGGGATACCATAACATCTCTTTCAGGGTAGGCGATGGAACCCTGGGGTGGGAGAAGCACTCGCCGTACCAGGCCATCATGGTTACAGCAGGGGCCCCAAGGGTGCCAAAGGCGCTGCTGGACCAGCTCGCCGTGGGTGGACGGCTGGTGATACCCGTGGGTAGCGAATCGCACCAGGAGTTGTTGAGGATTGTGAAAGAGGATGATAAGGGAGGGCTCCGACGTGAGTCGCTTGGGGGGTGCATATTCGTGCGCCTCGTTGGGGAGGAGGGCTGGAATTAGGGAAGGAAAAGAAGACCTATGGAGAGTCGGGGCGTAGCGCAGCCTGGTAGCGCACCAGCTTCGGGAGCTGGGTGTCGGCCGTTCGAATCGG
>CAZQJB010000013.1:0-15777 GCA_964593115.1 uncultured Aquificales bacterium | reverse complement strand
CTTCTGGTAGTACTGTCCGGCTATCACCCTTGCCACCTCCATTGCCGTGGGCACCGTGCCCCCTGGCCTGGCGTAGGAGATAACCTCTGCCTGGTCGCATACCGCCGCCTGAACGTCTTCTGCCATCTGTCCGGCGTTGAACTCGAAGACGAGTATGTTGTGTATCCTGCGGGCCAGCTCTCTCAGCTCTTCCTTGGGGAAGGGCCACAGGGTTATGGGCCTGAAGAGGCCCACCGGTAGTCCCTCGCGCCTGGCCCTTTTCACCGCTCCCTTGGCGATCCTTGCGGCGGTTCCAAAGGCAACCACTGCCATGGTGGCATCCTCGGTCATGAACTGCTCGTAGCGCACCTCTTCCCTCTCGATAATCTCGTACTTGCGGGCCAGCTTCCAGTTGTGCTCTTCTAAAACCCCCAGGTCGAGGTAGAGCGAGCGCACTATCCTGCTTGGCCTTCCCTCTGCCCCGTCAAGTATCCAGTCGCGCTTTGGCAGCTCGTTCAGCTCGCGCATGGCGGGAAGCCTGACGGGCTCCATCATCTGGCTAACCATTCCGTCTCCAAGTATCATCACCGCCATCCTGTACCTGTCGGCCAGGTCAAAGGCCTCGTAGGTGAGGTCGGCCAGCTCCTGTATGGACGCAGGGGCCAGCACTATCTGGCGGTAGTCTCCATGGCCTCCGCCCCGGGTGGCCTGGAAGTAGTCGGACTGGGAGGGGGCCACGTTGCCAAGTCCAGGCCCACCGCGGATCATGTCGGCGATCACCACCGCCAGCTCCTGTCCGGCGATGTAAGAGAGCCCCTCTTGCATCAGGCTGATGCCGGGGCTCGAGGACGAGGTCATCACCCGTCCCCCTGCCATGCTGGCCCCTATCACCATGTTTATTGCTGCAAGCTCGCTCTCTGACTGCAGAAAGGTGCCTCCCACCTCGGGTAGCCTGTTGGACATGTACTCGGGCACCTCGTTCTGTGGGGTGATGGGGTAGCCGAAGTAGTAGCGGCACCCCGCCCTTATAGCTGCCTCGCCCAACACGTGGGCTCCCTTCATCAATACAAGTTCGTCATCCCTCTTCACGGTACACCTCTATTGCCACTTCAGGGCATGTTATTGCGCACAGGGTGCAAGCCACGCATCCCTTACCGTCTCTCTCTTCCAGAAAGACCGCAAAGTGGTACCCCTTTTCGTTCAGCTCCTCGCCAAGTTCCAGGAGCTTGTTGGGACAGGCCTCTACGCAGAGGCCGCATCCCTTGCACATGGCAGCGTCGATAACGATTTTCCCTTTCATCAAAACTCCTTCAGTTCCAGTGAAATTGGCTTGCCATTCAAGCATTGCCGGATTTCGTGGCCCTTATTCCTCATTGGGCCTGGTGTCAAGGTGCCCAGTTGGGAAAGGGTTTCTGATGTTGAGGTACGGGCAAAAAAATGGCGCCGCTTATGCGGCGCCTGGTTGGGAGGGTTGTTTAGTGAAGGGTGGTGTGGGTTTTGGGAAGGTGTCTTTTTACTCTTCCACCTTCACGCTTATCTGCTTGGGCTTTGCCTCTTTCTTCTTGGGGAGTGTGAGTGTCAATATGCCGCTCTTGAAGGTGGCCTTTATCTTGTCGGAGTCAACGGTGTCGGGCAGGGTGAATATTCTCTGGAACTGGCCGTAGATGCGCTCTGCCCTGTGGTAGTTCTCCTTTTTCACCTCTGTCTCTTGCCGCTTCTCGCCTTTCAGTATCAGGGTGTTGTTCTCTACCTTCACCTCGAGGTCGTCTTTGCTGACACCGGGCAACTCCGCCTTGAGCACTATCTCGTTCTCTGTCTCGTAGATGTCCACCGCCGGTGCCCAAAGGCCCTTACCCATGAACTGCTCGCTCTCCTCTCCCCTGAGAAGGGAGTCAAAGAGCCGGTCCATCTGGCTCCTCATGGAGTAAAGCTCTTTGAAAGGATCGAACTTCACTATTGCCATGGTACCACCTCCTCATCCGTTTTTCCCTTTTTCCATCCACAAATATAGTATATGTGTCTTAATTTGTCAAGTAGTCTGCTTAATTTTTTATCATATATTTTTTGTTGACAAGAAGCGCTTGGTTTAATAGGTGATTTCGCCGTTATGAATAAAAGGGTGATCGTGGTGATTCCCGCCAGGTACGGTTCGAGCCGTTTCCCCGGCAAGCCCCTTGCCCCTATCCTTGGCAGGCCCATGGTGCAGTACGTTTACGAGGCTGCCCTGTCTGCAAGGGGGGTGGACAGGGTGCTTGTGGCCACAGACGACCAGAGAATCATGGATGCGGTGAAGGATTTCGGGGGCGAAGCGATTCTCACCTCGTCACAGTGCCGCAGTGGCAGTGACAGGGTGGCCGAGGTGGCCGGGGGCGTAGAGGGCGAGTTCTTCATCAACCTGCAGGGGGACGAGCCTTTAATGGAGCCCTCTGCCATAGAGGATACCATATCCCTTCTGAAAGGTACTCCCCAGGCCATAGCCACCCTGAAGCGCCCTTTGATGGAACCCCAGGAGTACCAGGACCCCAATTGCGTGAAGGTGGTATGCAACAGGCAGGGTTTTGCCCTTTACTTTTCGCGCTCACCCATACCCTTCAAGAGGGGAGGGCTGGGGGTGGAGTGTTTTGGTGACCTTGTGGCGGTGCACGTGGGTATATACGGCTCCCACAGGAGGGTGCTCGAGAGGTTCGTGGGACTGCCCCAGGGCGAACTTGAGAGGTGCGAGTCCCTGGAACAACTGAGGGCGTTGGAGTATGGAATCCCCATCAGGGTTGCCACCACCTCCTATGTCTCCGTGGGAGTGGACACCCCCGAGGAGATAGGCAAGGTGGAGGCCCTTCTGAAAAAGGAGAATCGCCATGGGCAACGACACTAAGTACATATTCGTTACAGGGGGCGTGCTCTCCTCCCTGGGAAAGGGGATAGCTGCCGCCTCAATAGGGGCCCTCTTGGAATCCATGGGGGTTAAGGTCACCTTCATCAAGCTCGATCCCTACATCAACGTGGATCCAGGCACCATGAACCCCTTTCAGCACGGCGAGGTCTTTGTCACCGAGGACGGGGCCGAGACCGACCTGGACCTGGGCCACTACGAGAGGTTCACCTCGGTGGTGATGGGCAAGAAGAACAACGTCACCACGGGCAGGATATACCACGATGTTATCTCGAAGGAGAGAAGGGGCGACTACAAGGGCGGAACCGTACAGGTTATTCCCCACATCACCAACGAGATAAAGGAATCGATAAGAAGGGTGTCTGACCAGGGCGAGGTGGTGGTCACCGAGATCGGGGGCACCGTGGGAGACATAGAGAGCCTCCCCTTTCTTGAGGCCATCAGGCAGATGGGGCTGGAAGAGGGCAGAGAAAACGTGCTCTACATTCACCTTACCCTGGTCCCTTACATGAGCAAGGCGGGAGAGGTTAAGACCAAGCCCACCCAGCACAGCGTTAGAGAGCTCAGGGCCATAGGTATCCAGCCCGACATCATACTTTGCCGAACAAACGTCTCACTGGACTCCTCCATCAAGGCCAAGATATCCCTTTTCTGCAACGTCGAAGAGAGGGCGGTCATCACCGCCCTGGATGCAGAGACCATCTACGAGATTCCCCTTAACTTTCACAGGGAGGGCCTTGACAGGATAATAGTGGAGAAGCTGGGACTGGAATGCCAAGAGGGTGACCTGTCGAAGTGGGAGAGGTTGGTAGAGACCATAAGGCATCCCGCCCGAAGGGCGAAGATAGCCATTGCTGGCAAGTATGCCCACCTGCACGATTCCTACAAGAGCCTGGTGGAGGCACTGGTGCACGGTGGTGTGGCTAATAACTGTGCCGTAGAGGTGGTCTGGGTGGACTCCGAGGAGGTTGAGGCCAGGGGTGCAGAGGCCCTGCTAAGAGAGGTGGACGGTATCGTGGTGCCAGGTGGATTCGGTTCACGGGGCATACAGGGAAAGATAGAGACGGTGCGCTATGCCAGGGAGAAGGGTATTCCTTTTTTGGGTATATGCCTGGGTATGCAGGTGTCGGTGGTGGAGTTTGCCCGTAACGTTTGCGGGTATTCAGATGCCCAGAGCACCGAGTTTCACATCTCCACCTCGCACCCGGTCATCTTTCTGTCACCTGAGCAGGAGGGGGTGATAGACAGGGGTGGAACCATGCGCCTTGGTGCCTATCCCTGCCTGCTCTCGGAAGATAGCATTGCCTGTACCTGCTACGGTAGAAGGGACATAAGCGAGCGCCACAGGCACCGCTTTGAGTTCAACAACGCCTTCAGGAAGGCGTTATCAGAGAAGGGACTGAGAATAGCCGGGGTATATCCCAAGAGGGACCTGGTTGAGGTGGTGGAGCTTGAAGACCATCCCTGGTTCGTGGCGGTACAGTACCACCCCGAGTTCAAGTCGAGGCCGTTCGAGCCCCATCCTCTTTTCGTTGGACTGGTGAGGGCGGCCCTTAATAATAAGGAGGTGAGTGCCTGATGTTTCCTGCTACCAGGCCCGTGAAGGTGGGAAACTTGGTGGTTGGAGGAGATGCACCCTTGGCACTTATTGCCGGTCCATGCGTCATAGAGAGCCTGGACCTGCTCATGGAGGCCGCAGAAAGGCTGATTGGGCTGTGTGGCGGCCTGGGGGTGCCCCTGGTATTCAAGTCGTCTTACGACAAGGCAAACAGGAGCTCCCACAAGTCGTACAGGGGCCCTGGGATAATCATGGGCCTCGAGATGCTTGCCAAGGTGAAAGAGAGGTTCAAGGTGCCCGTTCTTTCAGACGTTCACTCCGTGGAGGAGGTGGAGCAGGCCGCAGAGGTGCTCGACGTTATCCAGATACCCGCCTTTCTGTGCCGGCAGACCGACCTTGTTATGGCCGCCGCAGAGACGGGGCTGCCAGTGAACGTGAAGAAGGGCCAGTTCATGGCCCCGGCGGATATGGTGAACGTCATGAAGAAGGTTGAGTCGAAGGGTAACCGCCGCCTCATGTTCACCGAGAGGGGTACCACCTTTGGCTACAACAACTTAGTGGTGGACTTCAGGTCTATTTCCATCATCCAGGAGCTCACCGGTTGCCCGGTTGTCTTTGATGCCACCCACAGTGTGCAGTTGCCTGGGGGGGCAGGTAGCGCCTCGTCGGGGGATAGGAGATTCGTAGGGGTGCTTGCCAGGGCCGCAGTTGCAGCGGGATGCAACGCCCTTTTCATGGAGACCCATCCCAATCCCGACAGGGCACTTTGTGACGGTCCCAACATGGTGAGCCTGTCTCAGCTCGAAACGATTCTGCCGGTGCTGCTAAGGCTGAGAGCGGCCCTGGAGGAGGATGGCAGTTGAGCGTTATTCTCAAAGATCCCAACTGGCATATAACCCTTGCCAAAAGGGTGATCTCCCTTGAGGCCCAAGAGCTTCTCTCCATGAAGGAGCGCCTTGGAGACGAGATGTTCAGGGCGGTAGAGATTCTTTACAACTGCAGTGGCAGGGTGGTGGTGACGGGCATGGGAAAGTCGGGGATAATAGCCAGGAAGATAGCCGCAACCCTGGCCAGCACGGGAACCCCATCGCTCTTTCTGCATCCCGCAGAGGGGATTCACGGTGACCTGGGTATGGTGATGAGGGAGGACGCCGTGGTGGCGCTCTCCAACAGCGGGGAGACCCCCGAGGTGATCAACCTTCTGCCCTCTATCAAGAGGCTTGGCATACCCCTCATCTCTCTCACTGGAAACCCCGATTCCACCCTCGCCAAGAGGAGCGACGTGGTGCTCGACACCGGGGTCTCACAAGAGGCCTGTCCCCTGGGCATAGTGCCAACCGCCAGCACCACCTCGGCCCTGGCCATGGGTGATGCCCTTGCCGTGGTCTTACTTGAGCGCAGGGGGTTCAAGAAAGAGGACTTTGCCATGTTTCACCCCGGAGGGGCCCTGGGCAAGAGGCTTCTTCTCACCGTGGACGATCTCATGCACCGCGGAGACGAGATTCCCGTGGTGCACCTGTCCACCCCCCTCAAGGAGGCGATAATAGAGATCTCGTCGAAGCGCCTGGGTATCACCACGGTTCTCGACGACAATGGGGTGGTGCAGGGAGTGATCACCGACGGTGACCTGAGAAGGATAATAGAGAGGGAGGGCGAAGCGATGTTCTCGCTGACAGCCGGGGAGGTGATGACCAGGGGGCCCAAGACCATATCCAGGGATGCCCTGGCGGCCAAGGCCTTGAACCTCATGGAGAGGCACTCCATCACCGCCCTGGTTGTGGTTGACGAAGGCAACAGGCCAGAGGGACTGTTGCACATGCACGACATACTGAAGGCGGGGGTGGTTTAGAGGGCCCTTTTCGGCTGGTTCCACCACCGGCCACCTTATTTATCTCATCCCCTTGGTTAAGGCTGTACCTGTCCCTATCTCTTGCCAACGGGTAGAGGTTGCAGTAAGGGCAGGGTTGGAGACTATCGGTTTACGAGGTGGCCGATTGTAAAAGCAAGGAGGATTGCAGTTATGAAGATATTCGAGCTGTTCAGAAGGTCGCCCTTCGAGCCCTTGGAGGAGATGATGTCCAAGGTGAAGGAGTGCGCCCACGGCATAGAGCCCCTCTTCGAGGCCCTTCTCTCTGAGGACAGGGACGAGATGATGAGGCTGAAAAAAGAGATCTCCCATCTCGAGTTCGAGGCCGACAAGATAAAGGATTCCATACGCTCCTCGTTGCCCAGAAGCATATTCCTCTCGGTGGCCAGGGAGGACATACTGCACATACTGGCCAACGAGGACTCGGTGGCAGATGCCTCTGAGGACGTGGCTGTGCTCATGAGCCTGAAAGAGGAGATAAGGGTGATCGACGAGCTGAAGGAGCCAGTGAGGGAGCTTGTGAGACAGGTGCTTGCTGTGGTGGACATGGCCTACGAGGTTATCCAGGAGCTTCCCGTGCTCTCTGACACCTCCTTTGGGGGGCCAGAGGCCCAGAAGGTTATCACCATGATAGACAAGGTGTGCGACATGGAGCACCACTCGGACGAGACCCAGAAGGCGCTTGCAAGGATAATACTGAACAACGAGTCCCTCTTCTCTGCCGGTGACCTCTGGGTGTGGCTCAACATCATCCGAAAGACCGGCGACATCGCCAACTACGCCGAGAAGGTGTGTAACCAGGTGAGACTGCTTCTTTCAAAGTAGCTCTGGCGGTTAGGCGGAAACCTTACCATGAGCAACCTGGTTATAATACTTCTGGCGGTTGTTGGCGGCCTCTACATGGCCTGGAACATCGGTGCCAACGACGTGGCCAACGCCATGGGAACCTCGGTGGGCTCGAAGGCCATCACCCTGAAACAGGCCATACTTGTGGCGGCCATCTTCGAGTTCAGCGGTGCAGTGCTTGTGGGTTCTCACGTTACCAGCACCATCCAGAAGGGAATAGTGAATCCGTCCCTGTTCGCCTCTGTTCCTCACCAGTACGTGATCGGCATGCTGGCGGCCCTCATCTCGGCGGGCATCTGGCTGCAACTTGCCACCTTCTGGGGGCTTCCCGTCTCCACCACCCACTCCATCGTGGGCAGCGTGGTGGGATTCGGCATAGTGTGTTACGGGGTTAAGGCCATAGAGTGGGGAAAGATGGTGACCATAGTTGCAAGCTGGGTCATCTCTCCCATAGTGGGGGGGCTTTTGGCCTTTCTCACCTTTAAGCTCATTGCCAGGCTGATACTCGAGAGCCCCAAGCCCATTCACGCCATTCACAGGTACTTTCCCTACCTCACCGCTGTGGTCTTTGCCCTGGTAACCCTCTCATTCACCTACAAGGGGCTGAAGAACCTGCATCTAAACCTACCTTTCCAGAGGGCCTTGTTCATAGCACTGGTGATGGCGGTGGTGGGCTGGATAGGGGGCACCCTCTTTCTGATGAGGAGGCGCACCAGCGCCACCGGTGCAACGCTTAGGCAGAGACTCAGGGACATGGAAGAGGTGTTCAAGTACCTCCAGGTGATGACCGCCTGTTGCATGGCCTTTGCCCACGGTGCCAACGACGTGGCAAACGCCACGGGGCCCCTTGCCGGCATAATCATGGGCATGAAACAGGGGATGATCGCCAGCAAGGCGTCTGTGCCCATGTGGGTGCTCCTGGTGGGCGGTGCCGGCATAGTTATCGGCCTGGCCACCTGGGGATACAAGGTTATCGAGACCGTTGGCAGAAAGATAACAGAGATCAACCCCTCCAGGGGGTTCTCGGCGGAGTTCGGCTGTGCCACCACTGTGCTGGTCTGCTCCCGCCTGGGACTTCCCGTCTCCACCACCCACACCCTGGTGGGGGCGGTAATAGGGGTCGGCATGGCAAGGGGAATAAGCGCCTTGAACCTGAGGGTGATACGGGACATCTGGTACTCGTGGCTCATCACCATTCCCTTTACGGCGGGATTGGCCGCCATACTCTTCTCACTGATGCGTTAGAGGTGCAGAGATAGCGGGCAATAAACCCATACCAGATAGGGGTGTCACCCATTACCTCCTCTTGATTGGCAAGGGGGTGGTCTTTCTATTCAAGTCTATCACCCTGTTTTTACTGGTGGTGGCCTTTCTCTCCATCGTGGCGGCAGGGGCCTTTCTCTACACCCTCGAGAGCAGGTTGCCCGACGTGAATGCCATCAAGGAGTACCATCCCCCCCTGCTCACCAGGGTGTTTGACAGGAACGGAGAGCTCATAGCCGAGTTCTTCAAGGAGAAGAGAATATGGGTTCCCATAGACGAGATACCCGTTCAGCTTCAAGAGGCGTTCATCGCCGTTGAAGACGACCAGTTCTACCACCACAAGGGGATAGACATAAAGGGCATACTGAGGGCGGCTTGGGTGGACTTCAGGGCCAAGAGGATAGTCCAGGGTGGCAGCACCATCACCCAGCAGGTGGCAAAGAGGATGTTTTTGAGCCCAGAAAAGAGCTTCATCAGGAAGGCCAAAGAGATACTCCTTGCCTGCAAGTTAGAGAGGGTGCTGACAAAGCGCCAGATACTGGAGCTTTACCTGAACCAGGTCTATTTTGGCCACGGGGCCTACGGGGTGGAGGCCGCTGCCCTCACCTATTTCGGCAAGCACGTAAGAGACCTGACCCTTGCAGAGTGTGCTACTCTCGCCGGTCTTCCCAAATCCCCTGGCAATTACTCTCCCTTCTTGAACCCCCAGAACGCCTATGCCAGAAGGGCCCACGTGTTGAAGAGGATGCTGGTGGAGAACTACATCACCCCCCAGGAGTACGAGGAGGCCCTTCACGAGCCCTTCTCCCTCAGCAAAGAGAGGAAGTACCGGGTGGACAAGGCCCCGTACTTCGACGAGTTCATCCGCCAGAGACTGGTGGAGAGGTACGGAGAGAAGGAGGTGCTCGAGGGAGGGCTCAAGGTCTATTCCACCCTGGATCTTGGCCTTCAACAGGCCGCCCAGAAGGCCCTGCGCAAGGGGTTAGAGGCGGTTGACAAGAGGGGGGGATACAGGGGCCCCCTCTACCGGGTGGACAGGGAGCATCCAGCGCCTCCCGCTCCCAGGGAGGTGTCAATAGGTGGTATCTACAAGGGGGTTGTGGAGAAGATCACCCCCAAAGGGGTGGTGGTCTCCCTTGGCAGGGTTAAGGGCCTGATAACCAAGAAAGATATGGCATGGGCACCTGGGGCTCGGAATAGGTGGGAGGGTTTCGATGCCTACCTATCTCCCGGTGACGTTGTGCTGGTGAGAGTGAAAGACGTGGGATTCTCGGGCAGGTTGAAGCTGGCCCTGGAGCAGAAGGTTGCCGTTGAGGGGGCGGTGCTTTCGTTAGACCTGGACACCGGCGACGTGCTCACCATGGTGGGGGGATACAGCTTCAGGAGAAGTAAGTTCAACAGGGCGATCCAGGCCAAGAGGCAGCCGGGTTCGGGGTTCAAGCCCATAATCTACACCGCTGCCATGGCGAGCGGGTTCACCCCTGCCTCCATAATCGTGGATTCCCCTATCACCTTCTACCTGCCAGAGCAGAAAAAGTTCTGGAAGCCCGAGAACTACGAGAAGAGGTTCTACGGCCCCACCAGGCTTAGGGTGGCCCTTGCCCACTCACGTAACGTGGTAACCATAAAGCTTCTGCGTAGAATAGGGGTGAACAACGCCATTCGTTACGCGAGGCTGCTGGGGATACGGGGAGAGCTACAAGCTAACCTCTCTTTGGCCCTGGGAGGCTCAGACGTCACCCTGTGGGAGATGGCGAGGGCCTATGCCACCTTTCCCACTGGCGGAAGGCTCTATTCCCTCAGGTACATCACCAGGGTTGAGGCCCACGACGGCACCGTACTGGAGGAGTTCAAGCCCATGTACCAGCAGGTTATCCCCAAAGACCTTGCCTACGTAATGACGTCTATGCTCCAGAGTGTGGTGAAGGAGGGTACCGGCAGAAGGGCAAGGGTGCTTGGCGTGCCCTGCGGGGGTAAAACAGGCACCACCAACGACTACAGGGACGCCTGGTTCCTGGGATTCACCAGAAGGGTGTTCACAGGGGTGTACGTTGGCAGGGACAATCACACCACCATAGGAGACAAGGAGACAGGTGCCAAGGCTGCCCTGCCCATCTGGATAGGGGTGATGAGACAGGCCATCAAGGGGAGACCCATAGAGCCCTTCGACGTTCCACCCTCTGTAACCTTTGCCAGGATAGACCCAAGAAACGGGCTTCTCGCAAGGCCCGATACCAAAGGCGCCTTCTACGAGGTGTTCAGGAAGGGGACGGTGCCCAAGAGGTTCACCGCCCCTGTGAGAAAGAGGGACATCTACAACTTTGGTCTTCAGTGAGGTCGCCTTGAAGAAGAGGGCAATAAAAGACCTCTCTCTTGCCCAATGCCAAGAGTGGTTTGGTGGCCTGAACGAGCCTGCCTACAGGGCAGACCAGTTGTGGGGATGGCTTTACCGGCGCCCGGTGGCTTCCTTTGAGGATATGAGCAACCTCTCGAAGGGGCTGCGCGAGGCCCTGGAAGAAGAGTTCTATCTCTGGTCCCTCTCCCTCGTTCGTACCGAGACCGCCACAGACGGCACAGTGAAGCTGCTGTGGAGGGCCATTGACGGTAACCACTTGGAGAGCGTGTTGATTCCCATGCAAAGGGATGATTCTGGGGGTACAAGGCCTCACCACCTCACCCTATGTGTCTCCACCCAGGTGGGCTGTGCAAGGGGATGCTCGTTCTGTCTAACGGGAACACAGGGGTTTTCGCGAAACCTATCTGTGGCAGAGATACTGGACCAGGTGCTCTTCACCATGGTCTGGCTGCAGGGGGCCTCTGACCTATTCCCCGAGTCCCCGCCTGATGCCGTTGCCGGCCTGCCCCTCTCGAACCTGGTGTTCATGGGCATGGGAGAGCCCTTGGACAACTACGGCCCGGTGGTGGAGGCCTCGCGGAGGCTCACGGAACAGGTGGGATTCTCGCACCGCAAGGTGACCATATCCACAGTGGGGGTGGTTCCCGGCATAAAAAATCTTGCCCACGAGCCCGAGGCGTTCAGCCTGGCCCTGTCTTTACACGCGCCCACAGACGAGGTGAGGTGGAGAATCATGCCTGAAAAGCGCCACTATCCCCTGGCAGAGATAGTGGGGGCATTGAGGGAGTTTCCCCTTCCTCCCCGCAAGCGTTTCACCATAGAGTACGTGATGCTCGAAGGGATAAACGATTCAGATGCACAGGCGAGGGACCTGGTAAGGTTGCTGAATCCCTTAAGGTGCAAGGTGAACCTGATTCCCTACAACCCATTTCCGGGCTCGCCCTACAGGCCCTCTTCCAAAAAGAGGATAGAGGCCTTTCAGGGGGTGCTTCGCTCAAAGGGCCTCTCTGCCTTCGTCAGGGGCAGCAGGGGTGGCGAGATACTGGCTGGTTGCGGGCAGTTGAGGTGGAAGGTAGAGGGTGGATGATGAGTGGGTTTCCCCTAAGGTTCACCCTGCTCTCTACCGATCCCTCGGGGGCGCGCAGGGGACTCCTGGTCACCCCCCACGGTGAGGTCCAGACCCCTGCCTTCATGCCCGTTGGCACTCAGGGGGCGGTGAAGGCGGCAACACCACTTCAGGTTATGGAGACGGGGGCCCAGGTGGTGCTTGCAAACACCTACCACCTCGGCTGGGGGCAGAGACGTGACCTGGTGAAAAGGGCAGGGGGGTTGCACTCGTTCATGGGTTGGCCATTGACGATTCTCACCGATAGCGGTGGGTTCCAGGTCTTCTCCCTTCCTGATGCCCAGGTGGACGATCACGGTGTAGCCTTCTCTCCCGGTGGAAATAGCATGGTGCTAACCCCCGAGATGGCCATGGAGATTCAGCGTGACCTGGGGGCAGACATAGTGATGTGCCTTGACCAGTGCGTGGGATACCCCGCCTCGAAAGAAGAGATAGGTGATGCGGTTAGGCGCACCACCCTTTGGGCCAGAAGGTGCCTGGATGTGCCCCTTCACCCCCACCAGTCCCCCTTTGCCATTGTGCAAGGTGGGGTGTTTCCAAGGCTTCGCAGGATTAGCGCCCGGGAACTGGTTGAACTGGACTTTCCCGGGTATGCCGTTGGAGGGGTTAGCGTGGGCGAGGGTCTCGAGCTTCTGAAAGGGGTGCTCGATGTCACCTCTCCCCTCTTGCCCAAAGATAGGCCAAGGTACCTCATGGGGGTTGGACTGCCCATGGACATACTCGAGTCCATTGAGAGGGGCATGGACATGTTCGACTGCGTGATCCCCACCAGGTACGCAAGGGGAGGCACCCTGTTCACCAGGATGGGTAAGCTCAGGGTTATGGACAAAAAGTACCGCAAAGACCTGTATCCGCCAGACACCCATTGCAGTTGCTACACCTGCCGTAACTTCTCGCGCATGTACCTGCGCCACCTCTTCTTCGCAAAGGAGCCCCTGGCGGAGACCCTGGCCACCATTCACAACCTGCAGTTCTACCAGGACCTGGTATCAGATGCCCGTAGCGCCATTGAAGAGGGCAGGTTTTTGGCCTTCAAGAGGGATTGGTTAGAGAGGTTTGCAGGTAGGAAAAAGAGCGGGAAGGAAGCAGGTTCCAGTGGACGTTGAAGATACCCCTAAGATACTGGTGGTTAAGCTCTCTGCAATGGGTGACATTGTGCACGTCCTGCCTGCGGTTCACAGGCTGAGGGAGCTTCTTCCCAGTGCCACCATCCACTGGCTCGTCTCTTCCCGTTGGGCGCCACTGCTGAAAGGTGTTAGGGGCCTTGACAGGGTGCTCACCCTGGACCGGGGGGTTGTACCTTACCTCTCTGCCATGGGAATGCTCAGAAAGGGGGGATACCGGCTGGCAGTTGACCTGCAGGGACTGTTGAAGAGCGCGGTGCTCGCCAGGGCCGGGGGGAAGGTGGTGGGGTTTGATACCGCCTTTGCCAGGGAGCCCGTGGCGGCCATTCTCTACTCCGCCAAGGTCTCTCCCCTGAAAGAACACGTGGTGGAGCAACTGGTAGAGGTTGCAGAGGGGGCGGCACGCCTTCTTGGTACAGGGAACCCCACTTCTGGGGCTAACCCCTTTTTCGGCATCGGGGTAACCGATGACGAGGTGGAGTGGGGGCATGGCTGCCTGCGCTCCTTGGGGCTCTCGCCCCCCTTCGCCGTGCTTTTGCCCGGTACCGGCTGGAGTACCAAGACCTGGAGCCCCGATAAGTTTGCCCGGCTTGCCGAGATGATGTCAATGGAGCTCTCTCTGCCCTCGCTGGTGGTGTGGGGTCCAGGAGAAGAGGGGCTTATTCCCAAGGGCCGTGGTCTCTTCGTGGCCCCACCAACCGGTGTCAGGGAGATGATGGCCCTGCTGGCTCTATCCTCACTGGTGGTGGGTGGAGACACAGGGCCCCTTCACGTGGCTGCCGCCCTTGGTGTGCCCGTGGTGGGCCTTTACGGGCCCACACTCCCCGAGAGAAACGGGCCTTACACGGATAAGGCAGAGGTGGTGGTGAAGAGCTGCCCCCACCGCGGCCAACACAAAAGGGAGTGTGCAGAGCCCTGCGTAGAGAGCATACCGGTCCCCCAGGTGTTCCATGCGGTGAGAAGGGCCCTTGGCCGGGCTCAGTCCCCCAACTCCTTGTAGAGGGGTTTGTCTTCCCTGTTAGAGAGCAGTTCAAGCAGCGCCTGGGCGGCGTCAGGGGCGAACTGGGTGCCGCTGTTCTTCTCCACCTCCTCCTTCGCAACATTGAAAGGCAGGGCGTTGCGGTAGGGCCTTTTGGTCCTCATGGCGTCGAAGGAGTCAACCACCGCCACTATCCTGGCGTTTACGGGTATCTCTTCCCCCTTGAGGCCAGCAGGGTATCCCTTGCCGTCCCACCTTTCGTGGTGGTGGCGGATAACGTCGAGGCATGGTTTAAGCGACTTCAAGGGTTCGCAGATGTCGTATCCCCTTTCGGGATGGGTCTTTATTATCTTGTACTCCTCGTCTGTGAGTTTTCCTGGTTTGAGCAGTATGGAATCTGGTATTGCCAGCTTGCCTATGTCGTGGAGCATGGCACCCCTTCTTAAGTTGTTTAGCTGTTCTATGCTGAGGCCCATGATTTCACCAACCCGTATGGAGAGGGCCGATACCCTCTCCAGGTGGCTCTCTGTGTAGGTGTCTTTGGCCTCGGCGATCCTCGACATTGTGACCAGTATGCTCTCGGCCCGTTCCATGTCCTCCATGAGGTGGTAGAGTCTCATCAGGGCAGAGAAGCGGGCCAGAAACGAGTTTTTCTTGAAGGGCTTTGTGATGAAGTCGTTTGCCCCGGCATTAAGCGCCTTCTCCTCGTCCTGGGCCGATGCGGTCAGTACCAGCACGGGCAGGGTGGAGAACTCGCGGGAGTTGCGCATCTTTTCCAGCACTCCCAGTCCATCCAGCCTGGGCATGCATAGGTCGAGCACCACAAGGTGGGGTTTCTCCTCCTGGATCTTCTCCCACGCCTCTTGTCCATCGTATGCCTTCACCACCTTGTATCCTTCCCTTGTGAGGATATTGGATACCAGCTCTACGAGAACCTCTTCGTCGTCTGCAACGAGTATCTTATCCCTCTCTTCTGCCATTGCCCTCTCCTTCTCCCTTCCCCCTTTTCATTTTAGGAACCTGGTGGATGGAAAGAGTATGCGGAATGTGGTTCCAAGGCCCCAGTCAGACTCAACCTCTATTCTTCCACCGAATCTGTCTATTATGCTCTTGGCAACAGAGAGACCAAGACCTGTCTTGCTGTATCCCTTGGTTGAGAAGAAGGGATCGAAGATCCGGGGCTTTACGTGCCTTGGTATCCCCGTTCCCGTGTCAGATATATCCACCACGCTATCCCCCGACGGCTCGCTCTCGGTGATCACCGTCACCATCTTCGTTACCGGGTTCTCCTTCTCTTCTATCGACTCCACTGCGTTTTGCAGAAAAGCCAGTATTGCTTGTAACAGCAGCGATTTGTTTCCAATTACGGTCACCGGTTGCTCTGTTAATGTGCAATTAATCACTATCCCCCCCTTGTTGGCAAGTGGTCTGACCACATTCACTGCTTCTTGTATCACCAAGTTCAGGTCCACCAGCTCTACGGACTCATCCTTTGGTGACTCTGCAAGCATCAGGGTGGCCTTTACCGTGTTGCCCACCCGTTGGGCTGCCTGCACGATGTTGTTCAAGTAGTGCTTGTGGGATGGGTCATCCACCTCGTCCATCAATATCTCGGCGAAGCCAGAGATGGCGGCCATGGGGTTGTTTATCTCGTGGGCTATGGCTGCTGCCATCTGGCCCAGGGAGGCCAGCTTGCTGGTGTAGAAGAGCTGGGCCTGGGTCTTCTTCAACTCGGAGATGTCCTTCATGGTGTGGATGAAGATGGGGTCTCCCTTCTCGTCCTCGCTTT
>CAZQJB010000012.1:10776-16094 GCA_964593115.1 uncultured Aquificales bacterium | reverse complement strand
CACGGCCCCTGTCTCGGAGTCGTAAGAGACAATATGCCAAGGAAAGCTGCCATCGCTCTTCTTCACCATCCCTGCCACCACCAGGTTGTCGTGGGAGTCTATGGCCGCTGCACCCTCAAATACTGCATACTGTGCTGGTCCTGAATAGCTCTTCTGCCACTTGAAGTTACCGTCTTCGTCAACGCAGACCACCGACCATGAGTATTGAGACGACGACACAACCGTGGTGACCATCAGCCTGTCACCCTGGCTGTTCACCAGTACCTTATTCCACGCGGTTCCCCCAGCGGCGGGGTAATCCCATCTCTTGGAGCCAGGACTCCCAAGGGCCGTCCCCGCCCAGAACACCAGGCAAAACACCACCGCCAACCACTTAACACCCTCTCTTCTCATCACATCCCTCCTCTGAACCGTAAAGATTTTAACTCATCTGCAATTTCGTTCTACACCTAAAAGATGTGAAGGTCAATCCTTATGCGTACACCTGAAAGAAGTCTGCCCCGGCCCCCCCGCAAAGGGTTGCCTATTTCTTCTTCCCTACTCTGGAGTCCCCTTTATGCTCACCCCCAGGACCTGGGGGTACGGCACAGGCTCAGAGTATTCCCTTAACCCTCCCAGTGCGCCTGTAGGTGTAGAACTCGAACAACAGGAGGGCCAGGCCGGGAATCAGGGTGAAGATTCCCTCTGACACCCTGCCAGTGGCGATGTCTGCCACACCTTGAACCGCCAACAACAGGCCCAAGGCCGTCCACATGATTCCGCTCACCGTGGAATGGTTCATCTAATCCTCCTTCAACTCCAACACGGCCCTATCTGCCGCGTGGTACCTTTTCACCTCTCTGGCCTCCTTCTCGAACCCCCGCCGTCTCATCAACCCGTAGGTGAACCGTTTACCCTGCTCCACCCCAGGCTGGTCAAAGGGGTTTATCCCCATGGCCAGGCCCGCCACCGCCGTGGCCAGCTGGTAGAGCATGAATAGGGCCCCCAGGGTGAAAGGTTCTAGCCTCTCAATGGATAGGGTGAGGTTTGGCACCCCGCTCTTGGTGAGGGCCGCCGCGGTGGCCACCTGCTCGTTGAGCAGCAGGGTGTGCAGGGAGCTGCCGCCCAGGTAGGCCAGGCTATCCTTCTGGAAGATGGCCGGTATCTCAACCTCTGCCTCGGGCCTCTCAACCCGAAGAAAGGTCACCATCTTGTCCTTAGGGCCATCGTTGAAGAGCTGGATAAGGGAGTGCTGGTCATTGGCCCCCAGGGCTGCAAGTGGGGTCTGTCCCCTGCCCTGCTTTCCCAGGCTCTCGGCCCAGAGCTGGCAGAACCACCTGGAGAACCCCTCCAGGCGGCCCAGGTATGGCATCATCACGGCAATGGTCTTCCCCTTCTGGTTGAGCAAGAGGTGTAGTCCCGCCAGCAGAAGGGCGGGGTTCTCGATACCGGAAGATGAAAGACACAGGTCAAGCATCCACCCTGCGCCATTCAGTATTGGCTCTACCGGAAGTCCCAGCAGGGAGAGGGGAAAGAGCCCCACCGCCGAGAGCACCGAAAAGCGCCCCCCCACCGAGGGGGGAACCGGAAGGGCACGAATGCCAAGCTCTTTGGCAAGCTCCCTCAGGGTGCCCTTCGAGGGATCGGTGGTGAAGAACACCCGCCTTCTCGCCTCACTCTCACCTATCCTGCGGCACATGGCATGGAACACAACAAGAAAGTTGGCCATGCTCTCGGCGGTGCCACCGGACTTTGAGACCACGTTCACCACGGCCTTGGACAGGTCAACCTCTTCGAGCACCTTGGCTGTCTTCTCTGCATCCACGTTGTCCAGCAACCTCAGCTCTGGTGAACCAGGGGGAAGGTAGGGGGCAAGGGCCTGGGCAGAGGCCTCAAGCCCAAGGGAGGAGCCTCCAATGCCCACCACCAACAACCATCGGGGCTGCATGCCCCTGGCCTCTTGGGCCACCTGGTGAATCAGGGAGAGATCCTGGCTGGGAAGGTCCATGAATCCCACTTCTCCCCTGGCCCTGAGTGAGAGAAGGGCGTCCCATCCCCCTGTACAGGCTGTTGACACCACCTGTTCCAGCTCTTCCCCGGTGGCCGGGGGAGAACCCACCCCAAGGGCAGAACCGTACGCCAGCCTCATCGTCATGGGCTCACCTCCCTTCGCCTTGAAATAGTAGTAACTATGCCCCCACTGGGCAAGCTTGACACAAATGCAGTCAATGCTGTATGGTAGGGTAAAGACCAGAAGAGAAGGGGGTAGAGAGATGAGCATGGGAATGGTCTTAGAACCACTGCAAGAGCTGAAGGTAACGGTAATAATAGACAACGTGGCCGACCTTATCGCCCAGGGAAACGAGGTGGCAGAGAGACGGCCCATATTCACTGGCGATAGGGTGACACCACCGCTTCTGGCAGAGCACGGGCTCTCCATCTTCATCTCTGCCACCACCACAGGGGGAGAGAGCCGGCACATCCTGCTGGACGCCGGGCTCACTGAAGAGGGGCTTCTCTACAACCTGAAAAGGATGGACCTGCCCTTAGACAGGACCGACATGATGGTGCTAAGCCACGGTCACTTCGACCACTTCGGTGCATTGAAACGGCTCTACCAAGAGGGAGTGGTGCCCAGAAACACCCCCCTGCTGCTCCATCCAAAGGCCTTTTGCCAACGGGGAATAAGGGATCCCCAGGGCGGGCTGCACCCGTTTCCCCGCCTGGAGAAAGATGAGCTGGAGGCGCTTGGCGTAGAGATACTGGAGAGCAGGGATCCATCACTGCAATTGGGAGGAGTGATGCTGGTGACAGGAGAGATACCCAGGCAGACCCCCTTCGAGGTTGGGTTCCCCATGGGATACCGCCTGGAGAAGGGCGAGGCGGTGCGTGACGACATACCCGATGACCAGGCCCTTGCCTTCATGGTGAAGGGCAAGGGGATAGTGGCGGTGCTGGGCTGCGGGCACTCAGGGGTGATAAATACCCTGGACCACATCTCTTCCCTCACCAAGGAGAACCGGATACACGCGGTGATAGGCGGGTTCCACCTGTCGGGGGCGGTCTTCGAGGAGTCTATCGTGCCCACCATACACAGGCTGAAAGAGAAGGAGGTGCGCTGGGTGGTCCCCACACACTGCACCGGCTTCAAGGCCCAGTGCAGGTTCGCCAAAGAGATGCCCCAGCAGTTCATCTACTGCTGCGTGGGCACCACATTCAGGTTCTCGGCCTGCTGAGCCTCGTCAAGAACAAGGGGGATCACCCCTCCAGAGACCACCACCCTTATCCCCTCCTCCACTGAGAGGGAAAGGGGAACAACCTCTCTGCCTGGCACCACGATCATCATCCCCGAGGTGGGATTGGGGCTGGTGGGAATGAATACGGTGTACCAGGTGCCCTCGTCTTCAGACACCCTGCCTCTAACCTCGTTGGTGACAAACCCCAACGAGTAGATGCCCTTGCGAGGGTACTCAACCATCACCACCTTGGTGAACCTCTCGGTGTCTGCAGAGTCTGCAACAGAGAGCACAAGCTGCCTGGCCGCCGAGTGTATCACCCTCACCCCAGGAATATGCTCCATCACGTACTCCCAGAACGAGACCAGCCTCTTGCCAAAGAAGTTTGTGGCAAAAACACCCACCAGAAAGATGAAGACCACCGTCACCACCAGGCCCGCCCCTGGAGGCGCGTGAATGTACCTGTGGGGCACCCCAGCCTTAACCAGGCCGTCGATCACCAGGGGTATGACAAAGGAGTCCACCTTGCGCACAATGTAGATCACCGTGAACCACGCCACGAAGAGGGGAACTATCACCGCGAGGCCCGCAAAGAAGGTCCTGCGAACGCGGCGCCTAATCCTAACCATGAACCCCATCCAAGGCCTCCCCTGCGAGAACAGTCTATCCAAAAGATAGGGTCGTAATGGAGGGAGGCAAGGGCCAGGGGAGACTCAGATCAGTCTTAGTTCCCTTCCTGCATCCTCGAAGGCCTGAAGCGCCCGGGCTATCTGCCCAGGGGTATGGGTTGCCATCAGGGTTATCCGCAGGCGACAGGTACCGGGAGGCACCGTTGGGGGGCGGATACCTGCAACAAACACCCCCTTCTCTAAAAGAAGCTGGCTCATTCTCATGGTGGTCTCTTCGGGGCCTATCACCAGGGGGACTATGGCCGTACCATGCACCTTCACCCTATCCCCAAAGCCCATCTCCAGCAGGCCCCGGGTGAACATCCGGATGTTCTCGTGCAGGCGGTCTTTCAGCCCCGGCTCCTCCTGAACCAGGCGCACCGCCTCTATGGCCGCGGCGAGCACCGCAGGGGGAAGGGCCGTGGTGAATATGAAGCTGCGGGCCCGGTTGATCAGAAACTCTCTAACCACCTCGCTGCACCCCACGTAGGCGCCAAACCCCCCAAGGGCCTTTCCCAAAGTGCCCATCTGCAGAGGCACCTTGCCGTAGAGCCCGAAGTGCTCCACCGCACCGGCCCCCCTCTCGCCCAGGACGCCAACTGCGTGGGCCTCGTCAACCATCAGTATCGCCCCCTGCCTCTCGCAGATCTCCGCAATTTCATTAAGGGGGGCAAGGTCACCGTCCATGCTGAAGACAGTGTCCACCACCACCAATCTACGCCTGGCAGGGTTGTCCCTCAGTATGCCATCTAAGGCCTCTATGTCGTTGTGGGGAAAGGTGGCCACCGAGGCCTTGGAAAGGCGGCACCCGTCTATGATGCTCGCGTGGTTCAGCTCGTCAGAGACCACAAGGTCACCCTCTTTTGCAAGGGCAGAGATGATACCCAGGTTGGCCATGTAACCGCAGTTGAACACAAGGGCAGTGGGGGTGTTCTTGAACCTCGCAAGCTCGGTCTCCAACATCTGGTGCAGGCTCATGTCGCCAGACACCAGGCGAGAGGCAACGGCCCCCGCCCCGTAAAGCCCAGCCGCCTCTGCCGCCGCCCTTTTCAGCCTTGGATGGCTCGCCAGCCCAAGGTAGTTGTTGGAGCAGAAGAGCAACACCTCTCTGCCCCCCATCTGGACCACTGGCCCCTGCTCTCCCTCGATGGTGCGCAGGCGCCTGTAACGCCCTGCCTTCTCAATGGCATCCAGTTCTAACTGCAGTTGGTGGTCAAGGTTCTCCATTGGGCAGCGTGGACATAACCCCTCAGCCATTAGCCTCTCCCTCTACACCTGTGGAAGGAAACGAAAAAGAGAGCCTTGGCAGCTCGTATTCTTGCAACATGGAAAGGGTGATTCCAACCACCGCTATCCCGTGGGCATCTGCCCGTCTCACCAGTTCATCCCTGTCCATAAGCACAGTCTCCCGGGCCTCGAAGGCAAGAACGCTGCA
>CAZQJB010000012.1:0-10766 GCA_964593115.1 uncultured Aquificales bacterium | reverse complement strand
AGAGTTCAAGGTCTCAAGCCCCACCCCTGGAAGGTCCATCTGCTCCACCTGCCTGGGACGCTTCACCTTGACCACCACTGCCCCCTTACCTGCCAGCTCTCCTCCACGGCGAATAGTGGCGTCTGTCCCCTCAAGGCTCTCAACAGCCACAACCGCCCTGTGCTTCACTACAACTGTCTGGCCTATTCCCAGGGCACCAATGGCCTTGGCCATGGCAAAACCGTAGGCAATATCCCTCCACTTCTCCTCAGAGGGGTTTATTGAACCCAGGACGCCCTGAGGGGCCATGAGAGGAGAGAGCACCTCTCTCTGCTCCATCACCTCTATCCCCTGCTCACTTAGAAAGCCTATCACCGCGGCCATCAGGCTGTCGTCGCTCCAATCGTCGAGCCTTCCCAGCAGCTTCAAGGCTCCAAGATCCACCCTTGGTATCCATCCCCTTAGCAGGTCTCCCTTATCCACCTTGCCAACGAACACGACCTTTGAGACACCAAGGCTCTTGAGCCTCTTGACTATCCTGCCCACCTGTCCAGGGAATGCCCCGAAATAGAGATGGTCATCCACTATTCCCTGGTGTTCGCCTCCTGTGAGGTCTGCGATCACCACCTCTTCTCCCCTCTGGGACAGGATTGCCGCCACCGAGGCCACGATGGGCCCCTTGCCTGCAATTACGCCTACCCTGTCCACCCTCTACCCAAAGACGGTGACCTTCGCATCCACCACCTTGGCACCATCTCCTCCAAAGACAATATCCACCTCCATGGCAGAGAACTCCGGGTTATCCATCCAGGCCAGGTGGCAGGCGGAGACCACGTCCTGTAATTGGGGATCAAGGCCCTCCAAATGGGCCAACAGCTCCTCCTTTGAAGAGAGCTCGACCTGCTTCTCCTGCCCTCTCTCGTCCCCCTTGAACAGCCTTTTCACACAGGTGAAAGGAAAACTCTTTCTCTTCTTGCGTTGCCACGAGAGTGAGAGCTTGCCGTCTCCATCTACACGTCCCTGGGCAATAATCCCTGTAACCCCTATCCATGGAGTGGAAGAGACCACGCGCCCGATAACCTGGGCATAGGCCCTTTGGGCCTCATCTGCCGACTCAACGAGAATCACGGCGCCTGCCTGGCTCCTGGCAATCACCTTGGTGGTGATGGGCTTAACCATCACAGGGCACCCGATATTCTCAATAGCCTCTTTCAACTCGCGCTTAGAGGAGACTACCCTGAAGGGAGCCACCTCTGCCCCGTAGTCACCGAGAATTTCGAGTATCTCGGTGTCGTCCCTTTTATCCTCGCCCTTTGCCAACCTGCCTGCCAGCTCTTTCGCCCGCTCTCTCACCCTCTCGAACCCGGCAAGTCCCTCTTTAGAAAAAAGCCTTTTCACCGACTTGAACATGGTCTCCTCCCAGGCAAGGGCTTCAGATCCCCTTTGCCTTGTACTCACCGGCAAGCCTGCAATAGTGGGGGGCTATCCGCTTGTTCTCCTCCACCTCTTCCCGAGAGAGCTCTCTTACCACCTTGGCAGGAAAACCGAGCACCAGGGAACGCGGTGGAATAACAGTGCCCGGTGTCACCAGCGCGCCGGCCCCCACCAGGGATCCCTCGCCAACCACAACCCCATCCAGCAACACGGCCCTCATGCCGATGAGGCAGTCACTCTCAATCACGCACCCGTGGGCCATCACCGCGTGTCCTATGGTGACGTTGTCCCCAATGGTCAGAGGGTACTTTGCCGTGGTAACGTGGAGAACAGAGCCATCCTGCACGTTCGAGCCCTCGCCAATACGGATGTAGTTCACGTCTCCCCTTACAACGCAGTGGAACCATACACTGCTTCTCTCGCCAATCACCACGTCTCCTACCACCACCGCCGTAGGGGCAATCCACGCCGTGGGATGCACCACGGGCAGCCTGTCTCGATAGGGCAGTTGCAGGGACCTACTCATCTCTTCTCCCCCTCAGCCTGCTGAAAGGCATGAACCACCTCGCTTGGAGAGAGCTTGCCAAACACCTTTCCCACTATCTCCCACTTGGAGTCTATGAGAAAGGCGGTAGGAAGAAACCTTATGCCCCCAAAGTCCAGTTCCACCTGCTGGTTGGTCATCAGTACCGGGTAGTCGAGCTCGTGGTCTTCAAGATAGCCCTGAACCGCCTGGACCGACTCGTTCAGCGCTATTGCCACAACCTGTATTCCCTTGTCTTTAAGCGGATTGAGCGTGGGAAGCTCTCTCTTGCAGGTGGGGCACCAGGTGGCCCAGAAGACCACAAGGGTGGGTCTTCCCTTGAAGGAGTCCGAAGAGACCGTCCTTCCCTTCAGATCCTTAAGCTCGAAATGGGGTGCAAGCACAGGGCCCTTGGTCCTCTGGGAGCACCCCCCAAGGACCAGAAGCACAACCAACGAAAGTCCTGCCGCACAAACCCGCGAAAAAGGTCCCCTTTTCCATTCTTCTTGGAACATGGTTTCTCCTCCTCACTTCACCGCTATTCCAATAACCCTTATCCCTTCGTGTTTACATACGCCCATCACCTTCACCACGTCACCGTAAGGGAGGCGGCGATCGGCTCGGATCAGGGCAGACCGCCTGGCGATGGAGCGGTCTTTTGAGAGAATGCGTTCGAGCTTATTAAGGGAGACCACCTTGCCATCCAAAAGAATCTCACCGTTGGTTGGCATCTCTATTAGGTACTCCTTTGTCTTCTCCTCTTTTACGCTTCCGGCCTTGGCCTCGGGAATCTTGATGTCGAGCCTGCGGGTGAAAC
The DNA here is from genome assembly GCA_964593115.1 of uncultured Aquificales bacterium. GTDB lineage: Bacteria > Thermosulfidibacterota > Thermosulfidibacteria > Thermosulfidibacterales > JALWSI01 > JALWSI01. The sequence goes on along the minus strand of CAZQJB010000012.1, from coordinate 8,013 downwards.
TGATGAACTGGGTGGAGACCATGAAGAAGATGAGCAAGAGAAAGACCACGTCGATGAGGGGAGTGTAGTCCAGGGAGAACTCCTCTTGCTCCTCTGGGAGAAACCTCATTTGGCCCCTCCAATAACCCTGCTCAAAAAGCCGTCAACCACCTCCTCCATCTCCACCACATACCTCTCTACCTTTGACTTAAGGTAGTGGTAAAGGGCAAGGCAGGGAATGGCAACGAAGAGCCCAGCCGCCGTGGTGAGCAGGGCCTCGGATATACCCCTGGCCACCAGCGAAGGCTGTCCCGTACCCACCTGGGCTATGGTGGTGAAGGCGTGGATCATGCCCAGCACCGTACCCAAAAGCCCCATCATGGGGGCCAGGTTTGCAATCACACCAAGCACCCTCAACTTTGAGGCCATCATGGCCGCCTCCTGGCGGCCAACGCTCTCTATTGCCTGCTCCACCGTTGCCCTGTCGGAGAACCTGGTCTCCATGGCCACCTTCAATATCCTCGCAACGGGCACCTCTGAGTAGTGGGTGCAGAGGTGGTAAAGGTGATCCACGCACTCCTCTCCCCCGCAAGATCTCACCTCTTTCAGCAACGCCTCAGGCATTATCCTCTTTCTTCTCAGGTGGTAAAACCTCTCGAGCGCAACGGCCAGAGCCACCACTGAGCAGAGGATGATGGGATACATCATCACGCCACCCTCCTGGATCGTGACGAGGGCCGACTGAAGATGTGTAACGAGCCAGTTCATGAATCTCTCCTAATCATCATTGGGTTGGGGCACAATCTAACCTCCGAAGTGCATAGAATCAATGTAGAGCTTTTGAAACCCCGCCTCTTCTGCAAGGGAAACCAGCTCGACCTGGCGGGCAAGCCCTTCCATTCTGTCGGGAGTAGGGGCGTTTGCGTGCCAGAGCTCAGCCCCGCACAGGGCGGTGTTTCCTAAGATAACGACCTGTGCATAGGGTGGAACTGGAATGCCCAAATCTTTCAGCCAGAAGGGGCTCAAAGAGCTGCCAAAGCCCCCTGACACCGCAAGGGTTGCCACATCGTCAAGGGTGCATCTTGCCTTCTCAATCAGCACCTTCACCGCGGCAGACACTGCGGCAACCGCCATCTGCACCTGGCGAATCTCATCCTGAGAGATGGAGAGGACCGTGCCTGGCAGATATACCACCCTTTGACCGTCCTCTTCCCTCACCGACCCCTCCCATACGGTGGAGAGGCGAGACGGATCACGGATTCTGCCGTCTCTTCCCACAATCCACTCCCTCACCAGAAGGGAGAGAAAAGAGATTATCCCCGAGCCACAGAAGCCCTTGGCTTCTCCATCCCCAACAACCTGGATATCCACCTTCGAGTCCACCCTCTCCACCGAGAAGACGGCACCCTCCCTCCAACCAATGCCATGCCTCATTCCCATGCCCTCGAAGGCAGGCCCCGCCGGGGCAGATGCCGCCCGGACACCATCTTCGGTGACAACAAAGACCTCGGCGTTGGTGCCAAGGTCCATTCCCAAGAGGGGCAAGTCTAAACCTTTTATCCGGGCCACCTCGAGGAGAGAGAGGGCGTCTCCTCCCACCATCCCCCCTGCCACAGGCAAGAGCACCATTGGCAGGCCGAAGGGACCAGCAACCGTTTGCGAACCGGCAAGCTCGCCACGGAAGGGATACCTGCCAAAGGACGAGAGGGTTGAAGAGAAGAACAGCTCCTCCATGGGGGCATTCCCTGCCAGGGCGTAGGCTGCCTGGCCCGGTAGTATGCCCGCATCCGAGGCCAGCTCGTTAACCTGCTTCTCAACAGCGGCCATGGTGACATCCCGCATCTTCCTCGCGGTATTGGGGTCAGAGGCGGCCTTGATCCTGCTCACCAGGTCATCACCCCAGGGTGTCTGGGGATTGGCAACCTTTCTCCATCCCAATCGCTTGCGTGAACGAAGATCCACCAACGAAACGAAGATGGTTGTGGTGCCCAGGTCTATCCCCACGGCGTGGGCATTGTCTCCACCAACAGGGACCTCAACCAACTCCTCTAAAGGGATGAGCAGGTCACCCTTAGAGACAAGTGATACGCCACCCTGGATGGAGGGAAGCACCACCTGGCAATCACCTTCGATCACCGCTTTGCATGCAAGGCGAACACCCCTCGCTATCTCGTCTTCGCTGAGCATCTTTCTGTCGTAAACGCTTGGCGAAGGGGGATTTTCAGAGAAGAGGACCTTGCACCTGCCGCAGATACCCTCGCCACCACACGGAAAGGGTAACTCGAGATCGTTCTGCATCAGCAGGAACCTTAGGGTAACACCGGGCAGGGCGTTCAGCTCCCTCTTCTGGGGCAGAACGGTTACCTTGCAGCGACTCCTCACCTTACAAGGGTGGCTAACCGTTACTCATGGAGGCCAAGAACTCTTCGTTGGTCTTCGTGTTGCTCAACTTCTCCAGCAGGAACTCCATGGCCTCCACGGTGTTCAGGTTAGAGAGCACCTTTCTAAGTATCCACATGCGTTTAAGGGCAAAGGGAGAGAGAAGCAGCTCTTCTCTTCTGGTGCCCGACTTCTGTATCTCTATTGCTGGGAATATCCTGCGGTCCGCCAGGGCCCTGGTGAGGTGAAGCTCCATGTTACCCGTGCCCTTGAACTCCTCGTAGATAACGTCGTCCATCCGGCTACCCGTGTCGATGAGGCAGGTGGCAATGATGGTTAGGCTACCACCCTCCTCGACGTTTCTGGCGGTACCGAAGATCTTTTTAGGCCTGTCAAGGGCCTTGGCCTCTATGCCCCCAGAGAGGACCCTGCCCGTAGAGGGGGTGAGGGCGTTGTATGCCCTGGTCAGCCTGGTGATGCTGTCGAGTAGAATCACCACGTCCCTCTTGTACTCCACCAGGCGTCTCGCCTTAGAGATCACCATCTCTGCCACCTGAACGTGCCGCTGAGGAGGCTCGTCAAAGGTGGAGCTAACCACCTCTCCCTTGACGCTACGGATCATGTCGGTGACCTCTTCGGGACGCTCCCCCACCAGCAGAACCATCAGGTAGGCCTCGGGATGGTTTGTGGCTATGCTGTTGGCGATGTCTTGCAACAGCATGGTCTTGCCAGTGCGGGGAGGCGCCACGATTAACCCCCTCTGCCCCTTGCCTATTGGGGTGATCAGATCCATCACCCTCATGGAGTAGTTGTCGGGAGAGCACTCGAGTTTGAACCGCTCACGGGGGTAGTAGGGTGTGAGGTTATCGAAGTGTATTCTCTCTTTGGCCTTCTCGGGGGGCTCGCCGTTGATGCTTTCGAGCTTCAACAAGGCAAAGTACTTCTCGCCGTTCTTCGGTGGTCTGATGTGTCCCATAACCACGTCACCGGTCTTCAAGCCGAACCGCCTAACCTGGGTGGGAGAGATGTAGATGTCATCGGGCCCCGGCACGTAGTTGAAAGATGGCGACCTGAGAAAACCGAACCCGTCGGGTAGCACCTCGAGCACGCCCTCGCCCACCATGGTGCCGCTCTGGGCCGACTGGTGCTCCAGTATCTTCATGATGAGCTCCTGCTTGCGAAGGCCGGCTATTCCTGAAATGCCCATCTCTTTGGCCATGGACACAAGCTCAACCACCTTCTTAGCCTGCAGCTCTTGCAGGTCGAGCTTTTCGAATATCAGCCTGCCAGAAGAACCCTCTTTACGGGTGTGTCCGTTTCTCCCGTTTCTTCCACCCCTGTCATTGGAAGATCCATGCTCTTGGGACTCCTCTCTTCTCACCTTAGGGGGACGACCCCTGCGCCTCTTTGGTCTCTCCGCAGGGGCCTCTTGTGCCTCAGGATCCCTTTGCACCACTGCATCCTGGGTCTCTTGAACGGTATCCCCAGTCCTTTCAGACGCATCCATACTCTTAAACTCTCCTTCTCATTCTTTTCGAATCTACCACAATCTGGAAACAGCCTTTAGACAACCTTTCACTCTCCTCCCCAAATATGCCAGAGGGAACGGGTTTTTAAGGGAATAGAACCGCCCACCTTTCTCAATATGGTGTCGCAGCGCTCAACATTCTGGACCAGGCAAGACCTGCTCGCCCGCCATACTCCCCTTATCCCCAGACGAAGGGGATTCGTCAACCCCCCAAATAATGCGCCTAACCCCCGGTGGAGGAGTACGCATCCTCAAGCATCTCCACCAACCTCTTTTTCAGTGCCTTTATCTCGTCCCTGAACACCGCTGCCTGCTCGTATGCCATCTCTTTTGCTGCCTTCTGCATCATGTTGCTCAGCTTTTCTATGCGCTCCTCTATGCGCTTGACGTCGGTGTAAGAAGACGCCTCTTCGGCAGCAAGTGGCACCGTGTAATAATCTGCCTCGTAGGGAGAGGAGAGCACCTCGTCTATTCTCTTCTCAACGTTCCTTGGGGTGATACCATGCGCCCTGTTGTACTCCTCCTGCAGGCGCCTGCGGCGGTTTGTCTCTTCCACAGCCGCCTTGATGGAGTCAGTCTCTCTGTCTGCATAGAGAATGGCCTTTCCCCGTAGGTTACGGGCCGCCCGCCCTATGGTCTGTATCAGTGAGGTGTGGGACCGCAAAAAACCCTCTTGGTCGGCATCGAGAATGGCCACCAAAGAGACCTCGGGTATGTCAAGGCCCTCTCTGAGCAGGTTCACCCCGATCAGCACGTCGTACTTTCCGCATCTCAGGTCACGGATTATCGCTGTGCGCTCAAGGGTGTTCACCTCTGAGTGGAGGTAGCACACCCGTATCCCCAGTTCCATGTAGTAGTCGCAGAGGTCTTCGGCCATGCGTTTGGTGAGGGTGGTGACCAGCACCCTCTCTCCCCTTTCCACCCTACTTCTTATCTCTCCAAGCAGGTGATCCACCTGGAAACGGGCGGGCACAACCTCAACCTCGGGGTCCATCAACCCCGTGGGACGGATTATCTGTTCCACCACGTAGGGACCGCTTTTCTCCATCTCGTACCTGCCGGGAGTGGCCGATACGAAGAGCACCTGCCTGGCAAGGGCCTCGAACTCCTCGAAGGTGAGAGGACGGTTGTCCAGGGCCGACGGCAGCCTGAACCCGTAGTTCACCAGGTTCTCTTTGCGGGAACGGTCTCCCCTGTACATGCCCCTGAGCTGGGGAATGGTCACGTGACTCTCGTCTATGATGATCAAGGCGTCGTCGGGAAGATACTCCACCAGTGTTGGGGGAGGCTCCCCAGGGGCGCGCCCGCTGAGGTGGCGGGAGTAGTTCTCTATGCCCTTACAGTACCCGATGTTCTGAAGCATCTCCAGGTCGTGGTTGGTTATCCTCCACAGCCTCTCAGCCTCTGTCTCCTTGCCTTCTCTTTTCAGCTCCTTCACCCTATCCTCAAGCTCAGCCTTGATGGAGGCGATTGCACGCTTCAACTGCAATCGCGGGGCCACGTAGTGGGTGGCCGGGTAGATCTTGGCGTGGTCGAGCTCCTCCTCCACCTGCCCTGTGAGGGGATCGGTGATTAGCAAAGCCTCGATCTCGTCACCCCAGAACTCCACCCTCAACACCCTGTCTTCCATCTCAGAGGCGAACACCTCCACCACGTCCCCTCTCACCCTGAAGGTGGTTCTGTGAAGGTCGTAATCGTTACGGGAGTACTGGATCTCGGCGAGCCTTGCCAGCAACTGGTCGCGGGGCAGCTCCATCCCCCGTTCGAGATAGATGGACATGCCGTAGTAGGCATCTGGAGAACCCAGGCCGTAGATGCACGAGACGCTCGCCACCACCACCACGTCCCTGCGCTCGAAGAGAGACCTTGTGGCGGCGTGCTTCATCCTGTCTATCTCGTCGTTAATGGAGCAGTCTTTCTCGATGTAGAGGTCCTTGTGGGGAATGTAGGCCTCTGGCTGGTAGTAGTCGTAGTAACTTACGAAGTACTCGGCGGCGTTGTTGGGAAAGAACCGCTTGAACTCGTTGTAGAGCTGCGCTGCCAGGGTCTTGTTGTGAGAGATCACCAAGGTTGGCCTGTTCACAGCCTCTATCACCTTTGCCATGGTGAAGGTCTTGCCGCTTCCCGTAACCCCCAGAAGGGTCTGGTAGGGAACGCCGGCATTAAGGTTTTTCACGATCTCTTCGATTGCCTGGGGTTGGTCCCCCGTGGGCTCAAAGGAGGAGACCACCTCGAACCTTCCTCTCATGGGAGGAGCTAATAGCCAACTTGCACGGGCCAGGCAAATGAGACTACATCCCAAGAACCACAGTATCGAGCCACGGTGCAAGGTGGCCAGGAGGGCGCGGGCATGGCAAGGGAAGAGCTGAAAGAGTGGGAAAACCTGTTTGCCTTTCTCAGAAGCCCAGTTGATAGCCTGAAACCGGTGGGCCCCAAAAGGGCTGCCGCCTTTGGCCGTTTGGGAATAGAGACTGTGGGAGACCTGCTCTACCACCTGCCCCGGGAGTACGAGGACCGCAGCGAACCACTAACCATAGATCAGATCAAGCCTGGCAGAAGGTGTTTTGTGAGGTGCAAGGTGTGGAAAGGGGGCACAAACACCGTGGGCCGACGCCGTGTTTACGACGTGTACTTCCACGATCCCACGGGCACCCTCAGGGGAAGGTGGTTCAACTTCAGGGAAGAGTACATGAGAAAGACCTTTGCCCCTGGCAGGGAGGTGCTCTTGTACGGCGAAGTAACCCTTAACGGATACGACCGCTACCTGGAGATGATACACCCCCAGTGGGAGGTGGCAGGAAAGGAGCCTCCTGTTGGAGTCTTGCCCCTCTATCCCAGCGTCCAGGGCCTTCACCAGCTCACCATCAGGGAGGTGATCAGGGCAGCTTTGAGGCGCCTGCCTGCACACAGGGAGTACCTGCCCCCAAGGATGGTGAAAGAGGAGGGATTTCTACCCCTGAAACAGACGCTTTGGGGCATACACTTTCCAAGAATAGAGGAGCTTCCCAAGGTAAGAAACAGGTCTTCAGCAGTGGTTAGGCGCCTGGTCTTCGAGGAGTTCTTCTTCTTCCAGATGGTGCTGCTCTTGAAGCGCAGGTCCAGGACACGGCTGCAAGGCATCCCCTTTGGCCCCCCGGGAGAGATGCGAAGAGCCCTGATGGGCTCATTGCCGTTCGAGCTCACCGAGGCCCAGGTACGCACCTTGAGAGAGATAGACGAAGACCTCTCACGCCCATCTCCCATGCACAGGCTTATCCAGGGAGACGTGGGAAGCGGCAAGACGGTTGTGGCCCTGCTGGCCATGTTGCGGGGGGTTGAGAACGGCTACCAGGTGGCCATGATGGCCCCCACAGAGATACTGGCCGAGCAGCACGCAATGGTGCTTGAACACATGCTTGAGCCACTGGGAATACCCGTGGCCTTGTTGGTGAGCGGGCTGTCCGCTGCCAGGAAGAGGGAGGTGCTGCACGGGTTGAAGACCGGCGAGATCCCCGTGGTGGTGGGCACCCACGCTGTGATCCAGGAGGGGGTGGAGTTCAGCCGTTTGGGCCTGGTGGTGGTTGATGAGCAGCACAGGTTTGGCGTGATGCAAAGGGCAGCCTTGAAAGAGAAGGGAACTTCTCCCCACATGCTGGTGATGACAGCCACCCCCATACCCCGCACCCTCTCTCTCACCCTCTACGGCGATCTTGACATCTCGGTGATAGACCAGCTCCCAAAGGGAAGAAAACCGGTGAAGACCGCCATAATTTACGAGCACCAGCGTTCCAGAATGTACCGGTTTCTGCGCTCCCAGATGGAACAGGGGGCCCAGGTTTACATGGTGTATCCCCTGGTGGAGGAGTCGGACAGACTCGACCTGCGCTCCGCAACCGCCATGTACCCCGAGCTGGTAAAGGAGTTCTCGCCTTTCAGGGTTGGACTGCTTCACGGTCAGATGCCAAGGCAAGAGAAGGAAGGGGTGATGATGAGGATGAAGCGGGGAGAGATCGACCTGTTGGTGGCCACCACTGTGGTAGAGGTGGGAATAGACGTGCCCAACGCCTCGGTCATGGTGATCGAAGAGGCCCACAGGTTCGGACTGTCACAGCTACACCAACTCAGGGGAAGGGTGGGAAGGGGAGAAC
>CAZQJB010000011.1:0-16579 GCA_964593115.1 uncultured Aquificales bacterium | reverse complement strand
CCCTGGGGCTTCTCCATCTTCACGAAGCTGCGACCACAGGGGCAATCATCGAGGAAGAGCCTGGTGATGTCCCTGGTCCTGTACCTCAAGAGGGGAAGGGCCTCTTTGGTCAAGGTGGTGATAACCAGCTCACCCCTCTCTCCCATTGGAAGGCTCTCTTCTGTGGCGGGATCTATTATCTCGGGCAGAAAGTGGTCCTCGAACACGTGGAGACCGTGCTTGGCCTCTATGCACTCTCCCGAGACACCTGGGCCGATTATCTCGCTGAGGCCGTAGTTGTCGGTGGCGTCTATTCCCAGCCTCTCCTCTATCTCCTTGCGCATGGCCTCGGTCCAGGGCTCTGCCCCGAACATGCCCAGCCTCAACGAGAGGTCTCCCGGGCTTATCCCTATCTCCTCCATCACCTCTGCCACGTGAAGGGCGTAAGAAGGGGTGCAAATAAGGGCCGTGGTGCCGTAGTCCCTCATAACCAACACCTGCCGATGGGTGTTTCCGCTGGATACGGGGATCACCGTTGCACCCACCCGTTCGGCCCCGTAGTGGAGGCCGAATCCCCCGGTGAAGAGCCCGTAACCGAAGGAGATCTGCACCACGTCGTTCTTGGTCAATCCGCCAGCGGTGAGCACCCTTGCTGTAAGGTCCGACCAGGTGTCGAGGTCGCGCTTTGAGTATCCCACCACAGTAGGCTTACCAGTGGTTCCCGAAGAGGAATGGACCCTCACCACCTCACCCATGGGAACCGCAAACAGGCCATAAGGGTAGTTCTCCCTCAGGTCGTCCTTGGTGGTGAAGGGAAGAAGCCTGACGTCTTCAAGGGTGCGTATGTCGCCTGGCTTTATCCCCTTGCTGTCCATCTTCTCACGGTAGAAAGGCACCCTCTCGTACACCCTTCTCACCGTGCGTTTCAGGTTGAATAACTGAAGGGACTCTATCTCGTCCCTTGGAAGGGTCTCGTATTCAGGTTGCCAGATCATATTCTCGCCTCGAGTATAATTGACCAGAGATTCACTTTCCCAAGGCCCCTCTAAGCGCCTCAAGGAGTATCTCGTTCTCTTCACGGGTTCCAACGGTCACCCTAATGTACTGGTGAAGCCCGTATCCCCCCATGGCCCTCACGATAACCCCTCTCTTCAGAAGCTCGTGAAACACCTTGTTTCCATCACCAACCTTCACCAGGAGGAAATTGGCCACCGAGGGCACAGTCTCAAGCCCCATCTCTGAGAGGCGGTCTTCGAGAAAGACCATCTCTTCCCATACCAGTCTCTGTGACCTTTCAACGTGCTCGGCGTCGTCCAGGGCGGCCAGTGCCGCAACCTGGGCCAGGCTGTTCACGTTGAAGGGCTGTCTAACCCTGTTCATCAGCTCAACCAGCTCGGGTCTTGCTATCCCGTAACCTATGCGCACCCCTGCCAGGCCGTAGAGCTTGGAGAAGGTGCGCATAACCATCACGGGCCTATCCATCTGTAATATGTCCGGTATCAGCCTTGGAAAGTCTCGGGCAGGGGGAACGAACTCGTAGTAGGCCTCGTCGAACACCAGGATAACCTCAGGAGGGACGGCCTGGATGAACTCCATCACCTGGCCGTGGGTCACCATGGTTCCCGTGGGGTTGTTGGGATTGGCCACGAAGACCACCCTAACCCCATCTTCCACCGCCTGGGCCATGGCGTCGAGGTCGTGCACCATGCCCTTCAACGGCACCGATATGCCCTCTATTCCCATGGCCTGGGAGATAAGTCGGTACACCACGAAGGCCGGATACCCGTAAACCACCCTCTCGCCATCCCTCACGAAGGTCCTGAACAGAAGCTCGATGAGCTCGTTTGAGCCGTTGCCGAAGATGAGGCTTTCAGGGGGAACCCCAAGCTTCTCGGATAGCTTTTCTTTCAGGTAGTAACACCCCCCATCGGGGTACCGGTTCACCCCTGCAACCGCACCCTTTAGCGCCTCTACGGCCCTGGGTGATGGACCCAAGGGATTCTCGTTGGACGCCAGCTTCACCACCCTTTCGAGGCCCAGCTCTCTCTGGGTCTCCTCTATGGGCTTTCCGGGATCGTAGGGAACCAGTCCCTCTATTCCCGGGCGAGGCTCTATCTTCAGAGCCATGGCTCAGGCCTCCTCCAACAGCTTCACCAGAAGCTGGTTTACCACCTTTGGATTAGCCTTGTTCTGGGTGGCCCTCATCACCTGGCCCACGAAGAATCCCACCACCTTCTTCTTGCCCGCCTTGAACTTCTCCACCTCTGAGGGGTTATCTTCAATCACCTTCTTGATCACCTCCACCAGGGCGGCCTCGTCGCTTATCTGGACCATATCCCTCTCTTTCACCACGGTGTCAGGATCCTTGCCCTCCCGGTACATGATGGTGAGAACCTCTTTGGCCTGCTTACCGCTAATGGTCCCCTCCTCCACCAGGACCACCAACCTCGCCAGGTCGTTAGGGGAGAACCTGAGGTCACCTATGTCTGCCCCGTCGGCGTTCATGTGCCCCGAGAGGTCTCCCAGCATCCAGTTGGATACGGCCTTTGGCGAGCCGCACGCCCTGGCTGCCTCCTCGAAGAAGTCCGCCATCTCCCTGGTGGATATGAGAAGGGAGGCGTCGTACGAAGAGAGCCCGTACTCTTCGATGAACCGGTCTCTTTTGGCATCGGGCAGTTCTGGCAGCCCCCCCTGAATACGAGAGAGCATCTCGTTCTCCACAACGTAGGGAACTCAGTCGGGATCGGGGAAGTAACGGTAATCGTGGGCCTCTTCCTTGCTGCGCATAGACTCGGTCACCCCCCTCTCCACGCTCCATAGCCTGGTCTCTTGAACTATCCTCTCACCTGACTCAACGGCCTCCATCTGCCGCTCTATCTCGTACTCCAGGGCACGCTGAACATGCCTGAAAGAGTTCATGTTCTTTATCTCGGTCTTCACCCCGAGCCCCTTGGAACCCTTGGGCCTTATGGAGATGTTGGCATCGCACCTGAGCTCACCTTTCTCCATGTCCGCATTTGAGGCCCCCACGTATCTCAGTACCATCCTGAGCTTCTGCATGTAGAGCCTTGCCTCTTCTGGATGTCTGATGTCGGGCTCGCTCACTATCTCGATGAGTGGCACACCGGTTCTGTTAAGGTCAACGTAGCTGTGGGGATCACCTGGACCGCCGTGGATGTTCTTACCCGCATCCTCCTCCACGTGGACCCTTGTTATTCCCACGCGCCTTTTACCGTGCTTCTCGGTCTCTATCTCTATCCAACCGTGCTCCGCCAGGGGCAACTCGTACTGGGATATCTGGTAACCCTTTGGAAGATCAGGATAGAAGTAGTTCTTTCTGGCAAATACTGACATGGGGTTTATCGTGCAGTTCAGTGCCAATGAGGCCCTGATCGCCAGCTCCATGACCCTCTCGTTTAGTACAGGCAGAACCCCTGGCATACCTATGCAAACAGGGCAGGTATGGGTGTTAGGCTCTGCCCCGAATGAGGTGCTACACGTACAGAATATCTTGGAGTTCGTGTTGAGCTGGGCGTGAACCTCTAAACCAATAACGGCTTCATACTCCACCTTATTCACCTCCACATGGGGGAGTCTTGGTGTGATGGTCGGTAACCATCTGGTAGTTATGGGCCAGCCTGAGTATGGTCTCCTCGTCGAATGGCCTGCCCATTATCTGCAAACCTATGGGAAGATTATCGCTGCTGAAACCGCAGGGAATGGAGACCGCAGGTATCCCCGCGAGGTTGACCGAAATCGTGTAGATGTCTGACAGGTACATGGTGAGGGGATCGTCCATCTTCTCTCCTATTCTGAAAGCAGGCGTAGGGGATGTTGGGGTTACTATGGCATCACACACCTCGAATGCCCTGTCGAAATCCCCTTTGATGAGGGTTCTAACCTTTTGGGCCTTCAGGTAGTAGGCATCGTAGTAACCAGAAGACAGGGCGTATGTGCCAAGCATTATTCTTCTCTTAACCTCTTCTCCGAACCCCCTGCTCCTTGTCTCAAGGTACATCTCTAAGAGGTCCTTTGGATCTTTGGCCCTGTAACCGTACTTAACGCCGTCGTACCTGGCCAGGTTTGAAGATGCCTCTGCAGTGGCCACCAGGTAGTAGGCGGCAACCCCGTAAGGAGAATGGGGCAGCGAGATCTCCTTGACCCCTACTCCGAGCCCCTTAAGCACCGATATGGCAGACTCTACCCTCTCTTTCACCTCTGAATCGAGACCGTCGCCGAAATACTCCTCGGGAACGCCAATAACCAGGTCTTTAACCCCCTCCTTAACCGCGTTTTCGAAGGAGAATGGCTCCACCTTGGCCGAGGTGGAGTCCCTTGGGTCATGACCACTGATAACCGAGAGAAGGTAGGCTGCATCATAGGCGGTTCTTGTTATTGGCCCTATCTGGTCCAGCGATGATGCAAAGGCCACAAGGCCAAACCTGGACACCCTGCCATAGGTGGGTTTTAATCCCACAACCCCGCAGAAGCTGGCTGGCTGACGGATCGAGCCGCCGGTATCAGAGCCTATGGCCGCCAGGCACTCACCTGCGGCAACCGCCGCTGCAGAGCCTCCGCTGGAGCCCCCGGGCACCCTATTTAGGTCCCAGGGGTTGTGGGTTGTGAAAAACCCTGAGTTCTCTGTTGAAGAGCCCATGGCAAACTCGTCGAGGTTTGTCTTTCCCACAAGCAGATAGCCCGCAGCGTTCAGCCTATCTACCACCGTGGCGTCGTATGGGGGCATGAAGCCCTTGAGTATGTTAGACGAGCAGGTGGTCTCTTTGCCCTTGATACAGATGTTGTCTTTCACGGCTATGGGAACGCCCCACAAGGGGCCGTTGCCCTTGCCAAGTGACCTGGCCTTAGCCACCATCTCATCACAGTAGGTGTTCACGAAGGCCCTCACCTTATCCTCTACCATATCTATTCTCTTGGAGATTTCCGAGGCCAGCTCAAGGGGGGTGATGTCACCCCTTTCGAGCATTGTTCTCGCCTCTGAAACAGTGAAGAAGCCGCTCATATCTCCTCCTGGGTTAAATATCTAAGTTTCTTACGGCCTTTGCGTTCTGCTGAATAAACCTTCTTCTCGGCTCCACCTCGTCGCCCATGAGTATGCTGAATATCCTGTCAGCCTCCTCTGCGTCGTCTATTGTCACCTTAAGTAGCCTTCTGTTCTCTGGGCTCATTGTGGTGGTCCAGAGTTGCTCGGGATTCATCTCTCCGAGACCCTTGTATCTCTGAATGTCCACACCTTTCCTTCCCCTCTCCCTGAGGGCCTCAACCAGGCTGCCAAGACTGGAGTAGGTCCCCTCACCCTCTATTGAGTAACTGCTCTCTGAGTAACCAAATAGCCTTTTTGAGAGCTCGGAGAACCTCTTGAACCTGTCTGAACCAAGAAGGTCGCTGTTCAATCTCGTCACAAATATCTCACCATCTCTACGGGTCCACAGCACCAGGGAACCACCGTTTCCCCCATCATCAGAGAGGAGCCACCTGGACACCTCGGCACCAAGCAGATCCTCTATCCTCTCAATCAGATGTCTTGCGTGCTCTTCACCCTCAAGGGATACCAGCTCTTCCACAAGCCCTTGGTCCATGGACACAACCTCGAGAAGGAGAGGATCCATACCCCTTTTCTCGAAGGTATGAACTATGGACTCCTTCTCCTCGTAGAGACCCACAAGCTCCGCAAGCTCGTCCTCTGTAAGCACCTTCTCACCATTAACGCTCACCGACACCCCCTTCATTCCCCTCTGTAAAAGGTATGAATCAAGCTCCTCATCGTTGGCCAGGTATCTCTCCTCCCTTCCCCTCTTTATCCTGTACAGGGGAGGCTGGGCTATGAAGACATGACTGCCCTCGATCAGGGGCCTCATACGCCTGTAAAACAAGGTGAGGAGTAGGGTCCTGATATGGGCCCCATCAACGTCAGCGTCTGTCATTATGATCACCTTGTCGTACCTTAGCCTTGATATGTCGAAGTTGTTATCGCCATCCACTCCAACACCCAATGCCATGATCAGGTTTTTTATCTCTTGGCTCGACAGCACCTTGTCCAGCCTGGCCTTCTCTACGTTAAGTATCTTTCCCCTGAGAGGCAGTATGGCCTGAAAGGACCTGTCCCTACCCTGCTTGGCAGAACCCCCAGCGGACTCTCCCTCCACTATGAAAAGCTCGCGCTTGGAAGGGTCTCTCTCTGAACAATCTGCAAGCTTGCCTGGTAGGGCTCCACCCTCTAACTTGCTCTTTTTACGCATCAGGTCACGGGCCTTTCTCGCTGCCTCCCTGGCACGGGCCGCACTTGACGCCTTCTCGATTATTATCTTGCCAACCTTGATGTTGGACTCCAGGTGGTAGGAGAGCTCTTCACCAAAGGTGGTCTCCACTATTCTCCTGACCTCTGCGTTACCCAGACGGGTCTTTGTCTGGCCCTCGAACTGAGGATCCGGCACCTTCACACTAACCACCGCAGTGAGACCCTCCCTCAGGTCATCTCCGCCAAGAGATATTCCCCCCTTCAACAGGTTGTTTGCAGATGCAAAAGAGTTGATGGTCCTCGTAAGTGCCGACCTGAAACCAATCAGGTGGGTTCCACCGTCTATTGTCCTTATGTTATTAGCGTAAGAGTAAACCACCTCCTGGTAGCCGCTGTTATACTGAAAGGCTATCTCAACAACCACATCGCTAACCGTCTTGTGCATGTAGAATATCTCTTTGTAGAGAGGAGACTTACCCTCGTTAAGAAACTCCACAAAGGACTGGATTCCACCCTCGTATATGAACTCCTCTTCCTTATCGCTCCTCTCGTCCTTTATTCTTATCTTGAGACCCTTATTAAGAAAGGCGAGTTCTCTGAACCTCGAAAGAAGATAGTCGTAGTTAAACTCCACAGTGGAGAATATCTCGGGATCCGGCATGAACCTTATCCTGGTGCCATGACGGTGGGTGGGACCTATCCTCTCAAGATCAGAGACCCTCTCTCCCCTCTCGAACCTCTGGCGGTACGCAACGCCATCTCGTCTAACCTCAACTTCGAGCCAAGATGAGAGGGCATTCACAACGGATATACCAACCCCGTGGAGTCCACCAGAGACCTTGTAAGCGTTAGAGTCAAACTTTCCACCTGCGTGCAGTGTGGTGAGAACAACCTCCACTGCCGGCCTTCCCACCTGAGGATGTGTATCAACCGGTATCCCCCTGCCATCGTCGGCCACGCTCACACTGCCGTCTAAGTGGATAACCACGTCTATCTTCTTGCAGAAACCGGCAACGGCCTCATCCACGCTGTTGTCCACAACCTCGAACACCAGGTGGTGAAGACCCTTGGAGTCGGTGCTGCCTATGTACATGGCGGGCCTCTTGCGGACCGCCTCTATTCCGCCAAGTACCTGTATATCTTCTGCGTTGTATATCTCTTCGCTTTCAGGCATCTACTTAATCACTCTCCTTCTCGCTCTCTATCTCGTCCAACTGTATGGGCATAAGTATGTGGTAGAATCCCTTGTCATCTTCAGAGGTGAAACGAACAGGCCAAAGTGAATCGCCAAGATCCAACACAACCTCTTCACCCCTCAAGACCGCCAGGCACTCTAACACAAGCCTGTAATTGAGACCAAGGGTGACCGGCTCACCTTGGGAGTCCAGAAGATCCACACTCTCTGCCGCCATGCCTATAAACGGCTCGTCAGAATACCTCAGGGAGCTGAGGTGGAGCATCTTACCCTCTGGATCGAACTGTAACTTAACCCCGCCGCTTCTCTGGGAAGAGAAGAGACAAACCCTCTTTATGGCCTGAACCACCTGCTGTCGGTTCAACACAGCCTTCCTGGTGTACTCCTTCGGTATTATACTCTCGTAATCAGGATACTTCTCCTCAATGGTCCTTGAAAACACCGAGAGTATCTTAGAACCCATGTAGAAATGGTTTCCAGAGTGACCCATCAACACCTCTTCATCCTTGCTGAAAAGCATAGACAGTATGCGCTTCAGGTCCTGGGCCCGCCTTTTAGGTAGTACCACAGACCACCCTACTCCAGAGTGGTTCTCTATATCACTCCTGAAATGTGATAACCTGAAACCATCACTAGATGTAACCTTAAGCGTGTTTCCCTCGAGAACGAGGTTTATACCGTAAAGTACCCGGGATTCGTGTTCAGATGCAGCACTAAATCCCGTTTTGTCTATGGCCTCCAAAAACAGACCCACAGGTAGAGGGATCAGGTTGCCATTATCAGGCACAGTGGGGAAAGCAGGAAAATCCTCGTTGGGAACCAATGATATTACAGCCTCTGAGTTACTTGACACCACGGAAAGGGTTGACGAGGCATCGTCTAAGCCAAGGGTGATGGTCTCATCATCGAGCTCTTTAACAAAATTGAGAAGCTGGGGACCAAACACCAGGAAAGAACCGTCTAAATCGGTGCTCTCAAGGGGGATCTGCGTCTCTATGCTGTCTTCAAGATTGGTTGCTCTTAGTATCACCTTGTCATTCACAATGTTGAACATAACGGAGCTACATATCGGGTTTATGTGTTTACCCCCTGTTATACCTTCCAGTATTGATAAACCTTTCACCAAGCTGTCTCTTGCTATCACTAACTGGCCCATTTTCTTAAACCTCCATCTCTTTTAGTAGTAATAATAAGGGCTGTTTGTTTGTGGGTAGCTTACCTAAGTAGCTGTTGTATAAGCGTATATTAGTGTTGATTTCCTGTGGAGTACCAAGGGTATTTTAAACGGGATTCACATGGGTCATAGGGTATCCATCCTCTCCTCTATCTTTTTCACAGTTGCCCTCATCTGCTCAGACTCTTTCAACATCTTCTCAACCTTCTTCGTTGCGTATATCACTGAGGTGTGGTCTTTTCCACCAAATTTTTCACCTATCTCTGGTAAGGAATGGGTTGTGAGTTTCCTTGACAGGTACATTGCTACCTGCCTTGCGACCACAATGTTTTTGCTTCTCTTTCTTGACCTTATCTCTGTGGGCTTGACCGAGAAGTGTTCGCCAACAACGTGAATGATACGGTCTATGGATATCTCTTCTTCCATGGAGTTTGGAAACAGCCTTTTTATTACGCCCTTTGCGGTTTCCACCGTTATTGGGGAACCGGTTATGGAAGAGACGGCGCATAGTCTTATCAGGCAGCCTTCTAACTCTCTGATATTTGAGCGTATCCTCTTAGCAATATACTCTGCAACCTCGTAAGGTAGGTCAACACCTTCTGCCTCGGACTTCTTTAGTAGTATGGCGATCCTCGTTTCGAGGTCAGGGGGTTGTATGTCTGCCACCAGACCCCATTGGAATCTCGATCTCAGCCTCTCTTCCACCTCGTCCATCTCGTTTGGATACCTGTCGCTGGTCAGAACTATCTGCTTGTTGTCGTTATATAGCTGGTTGTACGTGTGGAACAGTTCCTCCTGGGTTCTGTCCTTTCCCGATATAAATTGGATGTCGTCTATCAGGAGAACATCTGCCCTTCTGTATCTCTCTCTGAAGTTTCCCATCTTTTCGTTTCTTATTGAGCTAACCAGGTCGTTTACGAAAAACTCCGCTGACACGTAGATGACGTTGAGGTCAGGGTGGCTATCTCTCACCTCGTTACCTATAGCGTTCAGTATGTGGGTCTTTCCAAGACCTACCCCTCCGTAGATAAATAAGGGATTGTATATGTTACCCGGGTTTTGTGATACTGCCACAGAGGCTGCGTGGGCAAACTGGTTTCCAGAGCCCACCACAAAGGTGGAAAATGTGTACCTTGGGTTAAGATTAGAGCCGTAGCTGGATCCGTTTCTCTTGGGCCTTTCGCGGTTGGTTTTCTTACTATCCTCCTGGTATAAGGATGAGCCGTTGTCGTTGTCGGATATCTGGTACTCTATGGAGGTTTCAACATTCAGAATGTCAGAGAGGGTGTTTCTTATACCACTCTCGTAGTTTTCCCTTATCCAGTCCTTGTAGAACCTGTTTGGAACCTCTACCACTATCCTTCCTCCAGAGGCCTCTGATATTCTCAGAGGATTGAGCCAGGTTTTTATATTTTTTTCTGATATCTCGTCCTTCAGGTTATCCAGAACCCTCTTCCATAGCTCCCCGTATATGTTGTTCTCCATCTACCTTCTCTCTTTGATTTTTTACAGGTTATGCACAGATGCCATTACTTGCAACTTATTGAAATAACTATTAAAACCTACAAAACCGCTGAAAACCGAGCTTTTTTCCACAACAGGCCTTCCCTTGCGAGATTCTCTACGGTTTCTACCCAATAGCACATTAGACCCCTATGGTAAACTGGTAATTTTTCACCAGCTGTTTTTGGCCACGTGGGTGGTTATGCGAGTGCGTTGAGCCTATTATGTGCCCTGTTTTTCTCTTGTGGGGATACTGACATCCTGCTCACCATACTCCTTAGGGTCTCTATTGTCTCGTCGTACGTTCTCCTATCCACTGGAAAGGGATGACCGTCTTTTCCGCCGTGGGCGAAGCTGAAACGTGCAGGGTCTTTGAAGCTGATGGGGGTTCCGTAAAGGACCTCTGCGGTTAATGCCAAGGCCCTAAGTGTCTTTGGCCCGAGTCCAGGGGTCTCCAGAAGCTCCTGGAAGTTGTTTGGAACCCTTTCGTGAACGTTGATCAGCCCCTTTTTAAGTCTGGACACGTTTATGTCTTCAATGGTTATGAAGTGCCTCTCCGGCATGTTCACCTGTTTAACCCTCTTTATCTCCTCCATTAGCCTGGCAGGATCGTTCTCTTTGGCCAGATGAACCACCCCTTCTCTAACTCCGCGGCTCTCCTTTGCCACCATGTTGAGAGGGACGGATCTTTTTGATGAGCATACGGCGCTGTGGGGCTCCTCTATAAATGACTCAAGGTGTGTGCTGAGCCAGTGGTACCTTCTTGCATACCTGGTCTCTTTGTTCATTCCCTGTTGAACCACTGCCCATTCGCCGCTTTTGGTGAACACTATCACGTGATGGTACAGCTGGTAGCCGTCTTGAAGGGCAGTGTTGTCAACCTTTGCGCTCATCCTGCTTGCGTAAACTATGGGACCTGGATCTACGCCAAGGACCTCTCCTATTCTTTCCACCTCCTCTGGCGTCTTTCTCGACACCTTTCCCTTTCCACCGGCTATCGCTAAGCCCAGCTCTCCCTCCATTCCCTTCAGGGCTTCCTTTACCGCCCCTGTGAGGGTGGTTGTGAGTCCGCTGGAGTGCCAGTCAAACCCCAGAAGGCACCCAAAGGCCTGGAACCAGAAGGGATCGGCGAACCTGTTTAACACAATACCAGGACCCGAGTCCTCCACCATGATTCTCATCATCTCCCTGGCGAGCTTAACCATGCGATTGAATAACCATGCAGGGGCCTTTCCACCGTGTAGTGGCAGGTTTGCAACACCTGTTCTTCTCAACCTCTCCTCCTCCCTTTTCCAGTAGTAGAGACCTTGCAGATGTTCCAGTCAAGGTGTTCTGTACCTGCTTGTCACCACCTGTATAGGGGTGCATAATGCTTAGAAGATAGATTCTTGGGAGGGTAGCCTATGCGTTGCGTAAGGATAGGGGCCGGGTCGGCCTATTGGGGTGACATGCTGGATCCGGCGGTTGAACTGGCAGAGAGGGGTGATCTGAGTTACCTTGGGTTTGACCACCTGGCCGAGCTCACCCTGGCCATCCTTCAGCGTATGAAGAGAAGGGACCCAAGCAAGGGCTATATCCCTGACATAGTTCCTTGGATGAAGGCCCTTCTTCCCATCACTGTTCCAAGGGGCACCAAGATTCTGACCAATGCAGGGGGCGCCAATCCAGTTCAGGCTGGCCTTGAGGTCATAAAGGTGGCGAGAGACCTGAAGCTAACCGGTTTTAAGGTGGGCATAGTGGAGGGTGACGATATTTTATACCGCCTTGATGACATCAGGAAGAGCGGCTGGAAATTCACCAACCTGGACACAGGTGAGGAGGATATCGAGGGGATAAGGGATAAGATAGTGGCCGCCAACGTTTACATTGGTGCAGACGAGCTTATAAGCGCCCTGGAGGGCGGTGCCGATGTGGTGGTGGCAGGGAGATGCTCAGACAACGCCCTATACGTGGCCCCCGTGATGCACGAGTTTGGCTGGCAGTTCGATCACCCTGCTTACGTGGACAGGATAGCCTCTGCCATAACCGTGGGCCATATAGTGGAGTGTACCCAGGGGTGTACCGGGGGCATGTCTAACCTGTGGCCCCTGGTCAAGAACCCACACCGTATAGGCTTTCCTATAGCCGAGGTTTACGAAAACGGGGATGCCGTCATCACCAAAGTGGATGGCAGTGGTGGACTGGTGTGCGAGTGGACGGTGAAGGAGCACCTCCTCTACGAGGTTCACGATCCCTCAGAGTACATCATGCCCGATGGGGTGGCGGACTTCACCTCGTTGAGCCTCATGGAGGACGGGGAGAACCGTGTGAGGATAAGGGGTGTAAAGGGGCGTAAGAGGCCCGATACTCTTAAGGTCTGCATAGGCTACGAGGACGGGTTCATCGGCGAGGGAATGGTCTTCTTTCCCTGGCCCGACGCCATAGAGAAGGCGAGATGGGCCGAGAGGTGGATCAGGGAGAGAATAGAGTACACAGGGGTCACTCCCCGGGAGCTGAGGGTGGACTTCATGGGAGTGAACATGCTGGGAGGGGAGACCTCCAGGTGGCCGGAGAACGGAGAGATGAACGAGGTGGGGCTAAGGGTTGTTGCCCGTACCCATACCTATGCAGAGGCCGATGCCATAAGACGTGAGGTGACCCACCTGTGGGTGACAGGGCCCGTTGGTACCAGCTTTGGTGTGCCCTTCACCCCACGGCCCGTGATAGCCCTGTGGCCCACCCTGGTGCCCAGGGAGATGGTTAAGACCACCTCATTCGTCATGGAGGTGATGTGATGGGTGTTAGGATACCCCTGGCAGAGATAGCCTTCACCAGGTCCGGGGACAAGGGTGACAGGTGTAATGTTGGACTGATGGCTAAGTGTCCCGAGTGCTACCCAGCCTTGAAGAGGGAGGTGACCCCTGAGAGGGTGAAGGAGTTCTTCAAGGGTATGGTGAAGGGGGATGTTACGGTCTATCCCCTTGAGAACCTGCACAGCCTCGAGATTATCCTGGACAACGCCCTTGAGGGAGGGGCCACGAGGACTCTGCGTTTCGACCAGACCGGTAAGTCAATGGGCTGCGTGCTTCTGCGCATGGAGATCGAGGTGGGGGAGGACGAGCTCAGGGCGGCAAGGGAGGCCCACCAGCGGATAATAGAGAGATACCGGGATTGGTAGGGCCGTCATACCTCCCCAGGTTCCTGGGAGTACCTTTCCAGGTACCTGCGGTGGGCCTTTTCCAAAAAGACATGGGCCTGCTCTTTTCCCGACCATCCCCTCACCTGGGTCCCCTCTTTGTAGGTCTGGAAGAAATGGATTATCTCGTCGAGGGCAAATGAGCGCACCTGCGAGATGTCGTCTATCTCGTCTGTCCGGGGGTCTCTGACGTGCAGGGCTATCACCTTACTGTCGGTGCCCATCTCGTCTCCCATTTCCAGCAGGCCTATGGGTTTCACCTCGAGCACGCAGCAGGGTACAAGGGGCTCATTCAACATCAGGTAAACATCCACCGGGTTTCTGAAATTGCCCAGGGTCTGGGGGATGAACCCGTAGTTTCCAGGGTACCTGGCCGATGTCCTCAGCACCCTGTCCAGCTTCAGTATCCCCAGGTTCACGTCGTACTCGTACTTGGCCCTGCTGCCGTAAGTGACCTCGATCACGGCGGTGGCCTCCAAGGGAAACTTGTCTCCCCTATGCATGTGGAACAGGTTCTCCATCGGCACCTCCACCTGGGTTTTCTACAGAGATCATCAGCCTGGTTGAGGCGGTTCAAGGCGGATCCCATCGCCTATTCCCTTAGGTCCAAGATATGTCACCATTCCAAGGGTTTCAAGACGTTGTTTTGAAAACAGTTTCAGCCGTGAACGAGAATCAGGGTGTACCCTTTAGAACTACCCACAATGGTGGCCCTCTTTCCCGCGTTGTTGATTATCCTCAGGGCCTTGTTGGTCTTTTTGTTTACGGTGAACAGGTAAAAGGCCTTTTGGGTGTCAAGGGCACCTATCAGCTCTTGATACCCAGAGAGCCTTTTCACGGTTCTATTGGAGTAGAAGGATAGGGAGTATCCATGGGCCTTGAACGAGAAGACAGGGAGTCCGGGATCTATCGAGGCCTCCTTCACCAGGTTGGCCGCCGAGCGGGAGGGGATGAGGGAGTGTTTGATTGCCGGTATGGCGGCGAGGTAGAGGAGTATAGCGGCGGCTGCCGTTGCCATAATCCATCTCTCTCTGCCCTTCTCCCCTGGCCAGGTGTGGGAGAGCAGAATGGCCCAGGCTGGAAAGGTGGGCAGAATGTAGTGGGGGAGTTTAGAGTGGGAGATACTGAAAAAGAGGGTGGGTAACAGGATCCAAGAGCCGAGCAGAATCAGGGCCTGGCGGTTCTCTCTCACCATGAGCTTAACGGTTTTAGGCAACCACACTATCAGCCAGGTCCATGGAAATAGGCCGGCTAAAATCACCCCCAGGTAGTAGAATGCGGGCCCATCCCTGTGGTACCTATGGGTCAGGTATCTAAGCACGTTCTCGTCCCAGAAGAACCTGTGGCAATAGCCTGGGTAGCGTAGCTCTGCCAATGCGTAGGGGGGAACCGATAGCGCCAGGAAAAGCAATGCCATGCCCAGCCAGGGCACCCTGATATCCTTGGATCTGCCGGTTGCTACCAGCGGTCCCACGGCCATGGCGGGCAAGAGCAGACCCACAGGGCCCTTGGTGAGAAAGCAGAGGGCGGATAGCAGGGCGGAGACGTAGAAGGGCCAGAGGCTGCGTCCCGTGGTGCCCAGGTAGAATGCGGCAATAGCCGAGGTGACGAATAGGGTGAGAACCATGTCGAATATCACTATGTGTGAGTAGGCCACGAAGATGAGGGAGGTGGAGAGCAGGACTCCCGCGATAGCTCCCCTGTGCAGTGTTGAGAGACCGGTGCAAAGGGCCACCGTGACCAGCACGCAGAGCAGGGCAGCCAGGGCAGAGGGCAGCCTTGCAGGGGCCTCTCCCTCTCCAAACAGCTTGAAACACGATGCGACCATCCAGTAGTAGAGGGGTGGTTTCTGGTATCTCACCTCGCCGTTTAGCGTGGGTGGTAACCAGTGGCCATCGGCCACCATCTCCCGGGCCACCTCGGCATTCCTGCCCTCGTCAGGATCGTAGAGGGGGTAGCTGCCGATTCCCACGAACAGGATAGAGAGGCAGGTGAGAAGGGCCAGTGCCAGGGCAAGGTACCTGGCGGTTAACCCCAGAGGCCGGAGAGTCTCCTTGGCCTCGTTTGAGGGTGTGGGCCAGTGGGTCGTCGGTGTAGAGGGCTGAACCAGGGTCTCAACGGCCCACTCCCCTTTTTGCAAAAGAGTGGATGGTACCTTTATGTCGGTACCCTTGGTGGGACCGTTACTTTTGGGTGGCAGCATCACCTGGGGAGCAGGGCTCATGGGGTTCCTACCTCCCCCTGCAGAGCCGAGTTCCCTTGGTCTCCCTTTTCCTGCCTCCTGGCCACCATTAGGTGCCTTGGGTGAATGGACGGATTGTTGTTGCTAAGAAGCAGAAAGACCTTACCCCTGCTCTTTGCCCTTAGCACCACGTGGAACTGGTTGGAGAGGCACCCCTCTTTTCGCCTCCAGTCCTTCTCCCTCGCGATCAAGAAGATGGGAGATGCCGGGTTAACTATCTTAAGGGGTTTGTTTGCGTGCAGTTCTGGTATCTTCTCCCTTCCCAGGTAGTACTCCAGGGCGGCGTCGAAGAAGCCCATCTTGTAGAGTGGCCGGTCTTTCACCACCGAGGATACGGTTAGGGCCAGAGGCCGGGCCGAACGGCGGACTCGGTCGTATTCAGGCTGAAATACCTGAAAATACAGAGAATAAGCCACAAAAAGCAAAACCGCGGCAATAGAGAGTTGCAGGATGGGCCTGTTTCCTATGAGGCAGAACGCTGACCCCACGGCTACAAGGGGTAGAGACCAGAACCATAGAGGGGGAGGTGGCAGCTTGAAGAGGACCACAAGGAGGGGAGAGATGGATAGGCAGGCAAAAACGCCGAGCAGACACCAATCGAATAGCCGCTCCCTGTGGCCTGATGAGGCCCTTCTCAAGTGGCCTCCCACGGCACCCCCTGCGGCCAGGGCCAGGGCAGGGGCTACTGGTAGCAGATAGATCACCCTCTTCGAGTGCGAAAAGGAGAAGAGGAGAAGGGTCGCCACGAACCACGAAAGGGGGAGCAGCTGTGGAGACTCCCTTCTCTCCCTCCATAACTCCCTGAATGCAAGGGGAAGGAATAGGGCAGGAGGGGCGTAGTTCCAGGGAAGGGCCTGAAGGTAGAAGAACCAGGGCTTGTTGTGGTCAAATCCCTTAGAGAATCTCTGGATATTGTGAACCAGCAGAAACTCCCTCCAGAACACCCCTTTTACGCTCAGGCACCAGGGGAGGACGAGGGCCGAGAAGAGAAAGAGGGCCGGCAAGACCCACCGTGCCCGTGGCAGGGACAGCTCTTTCTTGGCAAATAGGAAGAG
>CAZQJB010000010.1:0-17320 GCA_964593115.1 uncultured Aquificales bacterium | reverse complement strand
GGTGCCCGAACCTGCCATCTCTGTGAGGGTGAGTGACTCGAGAAGGGCCCTTTCTATTGTGGCCAGAAACTTTTTTGGCGATCCCCACATCCAGATGAAGCTGATTGGTGTTACGGGCACCAACGGCAAGACCACCGTGGTTCACATGGTTGCCCATGCCCTGGATAAGTTGGGTTGTCCCAACGCCGTACTGGGCACCGTTGGACACAGGATTGCCGGTATGGATGTTGAGGCTACCCACACCACGCCTTCCTCCCTTGAGCTATGGAGGCTTCTATTCCTGGCAAGGCAGAAGGGGGTAGAGGTGGTGGCCATGGAGGTATCCTCCCACGCCCTGGAGATGGACAGGGTGTTTGGGCTTGGTTTCGATGTCTCTGTCTTCACCAACCTAACCCAGGACCACCTGGACTTTCACCGTACAATGGAGGCCTACTTCTCTGCCAAGTCCCGTCTATTCACCACATTCACAAAGGGGGTTTCGGTGGTGAACGGTGACGACCCATACGGTAGAATGCTGGCCTCTTCGTTGTCCCATGTCCTCACATACGGAATGGCCTCAGAGAAGGGTTCTCCTCACTTCTGGGCAAAGGTGATCGAGATGGGTGCCTGTGGAACCACCATGAGGGTAGGGTGGCCGGGGGGAGATGCCACAGTCTCGTCTTTCCTGGTAGGACTGCACAACACCTACAACCTGCTTGCGGCTTTGGCTGCCCTGAAAGGGCTTGGTGTGGGTAGCATTGATGATGTGGTCCGCATCTTAGCTGGGTTCAAGGGAGTAAGGGGACGCCTTGAGAGGGTGGATACAGGCTCTTTGGGATTCTCGGTCTTCGTTGACTATGCCCACACGCCCCATGCCTTGGAGTCGGTGATCAGGGCCCTTCTGCCGGTCACAGAGAGGGAGCTTTGGGTGGTGTTTGGATGCGGGGGTGACAGGGACAGGGGAAAGCGTCCAAAAATGGGTGCCATTGCCTCCTCCCTGGCCCACAGGGTGGTGGTTACCAGTGACAATCCCCGCAGCGAAGAACCCCGGGCCATAATAGAAGAGATTCTAAGCGGGATAGAGAACAGAGAGAGGGTGGTGGTTGAGCCCGAGAGGGAACTTGCCATTGGGTATGCCATTGCCCACGCCCAGCCAGGGGACGTGGTGCTGATTGCCGGCAAAGGGCACGAGACCTACCAGATATTCGCAGACAGAACCATACACTTCGACGATGTGGAGGAGGCAAAGAGGGCCATCTCTGGGCGTCTTGGTGGATAGATTAGCTTCTGTAGTCGGCGTTTATGGATACGTAACCATGCGATATGTCACAGGTCCACATCCAGAAACTGCCGTTTCCTGAGTCCAGCTCAACGGTTATCTCGAACTCGTCGTTGGTCATAACCTGATGTGCCGGGGTCTCCCAGTCTCCCTCTACCGCCGTTCCGTTCTTCACCACGAGAACGTCGCCTATTGAGACAGAGAACCCTTCGGGGTCTATCTTGACGCCTGCCCTGCCCAGGGCCCCTGCTATTCTTCCCCAATTGGGGTCTTCGCCGAACAACGCCGTCTTGAACAGAAGTGAGTTGGCAATTGTGCGGCAGACCTGTTCTGCCTCGTGGTCATCACGGGCCCCTTTCACCCTCAGTGTGACCAGTTTTGTTGCCCCCTCGCCGTCTTTCACGATCGCCTTGGCCAGGTGCTGACAGCAGGCCAATAGCCCCTTGAAGAACTCCTCTTTCTTTTCTTCTATCCTCGCCCCCGATAGCCCTGTGGCCATGAGCAGCACAGTGTCGTTGGTGCTGGTGTCGCCATCCACGGTTATGCGGTTGAAAGAGAGGTTGACCGCCTTTACCAGCAAGGGCTGAAGCTCATCTGCTGTAGCCTGGATGTCTGTGGTGATGAAGGCAAGCATGGTGGCCATCTTGGGATGAATCATTCCCGCCCCCTTTGCGGCACCTCCAATGGAGAAGCCATCCCCTGTAAACGCACACCCCTTAGCGCAGGTGTCGGTGGTTAAAATGGCCTGGGCAAAGTTCTCCTCCCCACCCTCAGAGAGCCCAGAGGCCGCAGAGACTATTCCCTTCTCTACAGCCTCCATAGGAAGGGGGAGACCGATAACCCCCGTTGAGCAGATCAACACCTCCTCTTCACCACATTCCAGTGCCTTGGCGGCTATTCTGCACATGGTCTCTGCGTCTTCGAGTCCCCTCTGCCCGGTGCAGGCGTTGGCGTTTCCGCTGTTCACTACCACAGCCCTGCACAGGCCCCTTTTCACCTTCTCGCTGGTTAGTATTACAGGGGCCGCCTTAACCTGGTTAGAGGTGAACACCCCGGCAACCGTAGCCCCCTGGGGAAAGTGGAGGAGCCCAAGGTCTTTCTGGTCGTTTTTCTTGACTCCGCAGGAGACCCCACAGGCGAGAACCCCGGCAGGGGCACACACACCCCTGCCGGTATCCAACTTGCTCAAGCCGTTGCCCCCTTCTTGCTCTGGGAGATGGCGATTATGCTCTCGATTATCATCCAGATCTCAAGAACAAAGACCGCCGCTCCAATGGCCAGAAGAAGGGTGTTGTGGGTTGCGTAGAACTTCTTCAGGTTTAGCACCATGGCCCATCCCGTCATCAGTACCATGAACACCAGCGGGATACCTGAGAAGACAAGGCTCTTTCCCTTCTTTGCAAGGTAAACCGTGATGATGAGCAGTGCCAGACCTGCCAGGAGCTGGTTAACGGTTCCGAAGAGGGGCCACAGCTTCAAGGCGCCCTTTCCGTTCCCAGAGTAGAAGGCCAGTCCCACTGCGGTGATTACGGCGATGAAGGTGGAGGCGTAGCGTCCTGCCAGGGGCATAAGACCGTGGCTCGATGCCAGCTCAGACACCACGTACCTCTGGACACGGGTGGCGGAATCCAGGGTGGTACCGGCAAAGGAGACCAGGAAGACACCCATGATGGTTATGGTGATCATTTTGGGTATTCCGTAGCTGGACATGAGGTTAGATGCCCCCCACACCACCGCGTGCAGTTTCGAGCCCAGCCCCTTGGCGGCTGCCCAACTGGCGTAGTGGTAAGAGAATGCCTCTGCGCCGTGGAGAACTCCAGACTTTGTTACAAGGGCCATTCCAAGGCCTGCACAACAGGCGGCGATCACCAGGGTGGAGAGGGTGCCTTCCATGAGCATGGACCCGTAACCTACGAACAGGGCGTCCCTTTCGTTCTCAAGCTGTTTGGAGCTGGTTCCAGAACTGACAAGGCTGTGGAATCCCGATATGGCCCCGCAGGCGATCACCACGAAGAGGAACGGGAGAATGGGAGGCGCCCCCTTGGGATGCAGGTTGACCGTGGGAGCCACCATGGGTGGGTGGGCAACTATCACGCCTAAGAAGAGGAGCCCCAACATGATGAGGAGCTCGTGGGCGTTGATGTAGTCACGGGGCTGAAGCAGGGTCTGTACGGGTAGCACCGATGCCACGAAGGCGTAGATGAAGAGAATGATCATCCATAGCAAGATCGGGTTGAGCTTACCGATTGATGGTAGCTTGACCGGGGCATAGGCACCTATCACAATGGTTATGTACATCAGGATGACCGCAACTATGGAGATGACAGTGACGTTTCCGTTCTTTTTGTAAACCATGTAGCCCAGCCAAACTGCTATGGGGATTTCGAGCCAGACGGGGATCACCGACTGTGGGAACATCTTGAATAGAATGGCTATGACCAGGGCAAAAATGGCGATCACTATCCATAGCTCGAAGAAGATTATTAGCAAGAACAGTGTTCTCACCCTTGGACTGACAAGCTCGGCGGCAATGTCTCCAATAGACTTTCCCTCGTGCCGCACCGATGCTACGAGGGCTCCAAAGTCGTGAATGCCTCCCAGCACGATGCTGCCAACAACAACCCAGATGATGGCAGGAACCCATCCCCAGATCACGGCCACTGCAGGCCCCACAATGGGTCCCAAACCGGCTATGGAGGTGTAGTGGTGTCCGAACAGCACCTCTTTCTTGGTTGGTACGTAGTCGATATCGTCCCTGAGCTCCACTGCCGGGGTGACCCGGTTAGGATCCAGCTCGAATATCTTGTTGGCAAGAAACTTTCCGTAGATGTGGTATGCTGCCAAAAAGGCCGCAAAAGAGAGTAGCACCATAACAAGAGAGTTCATGATGTCTCCTCCTTCCCAAGTGGTTTAGCATCCGGCGTCACGCATCATGTCGCGCACCTCGGCCAAGTCCCTCACAAAGACAGAGTATCCCTTCTTTTTCAACTCTCCGGACTTCGTCTCGGCAGCCTTGGCTGGCTCATCACTCTGTATGAGCTCTACGTTACCCTCTTTGGCCATCTTCAATATGGCCTCTGTGGGAGCCACCTTGTAGAAGGCAGCGACCAGGCCCGCCTTCATCTCCTTGGACTTGTTCACCAGGTAGCGCACGTCAACTACGCCAAGCCTCTCCCCGAAACCCAATAGAGCTTTTTCTGGCATGGCATCACCCCCTTCTTTCATGGATTCACCCTTAACCCCCTATGTTTCTAAGCGATACTCCCAGTCTTTTTCGGTGTCAAGGATTAGGGGGCTGGTTCTTTGACAATGGGGTTTTGCTGGGGTAAGGGGAGGCCAGAATCGTTCTTCCAAAAAGGGAGGTGAGCTTCAAGATGAACTACGAGGGCATAGATTGGGTCTGGAAGTACGAGGATATCGGCAAGCGGGGGACGGCCATAGGGGCCTTTTTGGCGTTGGTGTTTCTCGCAGTATTTGCGTTGACCTTGCTCTACCTTTTCACCGAGTATCCCCATTACATTAAGGTTATGGGCGCTGTCTCTTCGGCCAAGGCATCGGTTATGCACCTTGCAACCAAGGCCTTGGGGGTTATTTTGGCCTGAACCTCCACTCCTTCATCACAGGGGGGAGGGCCGTTCTTGCCTGAGGCCTCTTCCCCCTGAGGGAGTGTCTTGTTCTCCTGTCAGGCGTTGAAGCCCACCACCAGATCCTGGGGTCTCTTGAGTATTATCTCTATACCGTAGCGGGGATGGTTCACCAGCAACCCCCGTACTGTGACTATTCTTCCAGCCTTCAGAAAGGGGAGTTTTCCCTCGTCTTCAACAACCTGCGTCAGCTCTGGAAAGATCACCACCTTGAAACCGGGAAACCTGATGAGCAGGGTGTTGCTTCGGGTAGCCCTGTATATGCCAACTATGGTGTCGGTTACGCTGACCACCCTGTTCAGGTTGGCGAGAAGCTCTTTCCGGCTCGGCGTGGTGAGCCGCTGGTAACAAGGGCAGATCTTGACGCTATCTACGGGGATGGGTGGTGATGGATGAATGGGGGGTGGGGTGCCCACCTGTGTCCACGCCCTGTACAAGATGAGTGCTGTCCCCCCAAGGACCAGCAGCGAGATGAATCGTACTAAGTTGCCTCTCATCTACCCCAGAGGAGATTGAACTCCTTCGTGTAGGCCCTGGCGACCTGTGGGGCGCCGGTAAAGATGAGCAGGTTCTCGTGGTTCACCCTTTCGGCGGTGGTGGTCCAGTTGTATGAGCCTGTGATCACTGTTGAACCGTCTATCACCGCGAACTTGTTGTGCATCTTGCCTTCCCACTCCTTCGCCCTGCCCCATGCTCCCCTCGGGGAGACCAGTTTCACTGGCAAGCCGTTTCTTCTCAGAAACTCTCCCTTTGAGTACTGGTTGTCCCTGTCGAATGAGCCGTCTAAGACCACCCTAACCCTCACCCCGTGCCTTTTCGCCTCAACCAGCGCCTGCGCCAGACGGCGGCTGGTGAAGGCATACATGGCTACGTCTATCTCTTTCTTTGCATGGGCAATGGCCTCGAGAATGGCGTCTTCACAGCCACCGTTTGGACTGAAATAGACCCTCACCTCTGTGGCCCCTGTCCACTGGGCCACACCTGCCAACCACAGGAATATCAGACCAATGGAGAGGGCATAGACCCTTTTTCTTGGGATGGTTACAATAGCACCTCCGAGTTGTCCCCCAGCATGAGCTGAAGAGGGGAGTGGTTTTGGGGATTCTGCTGAACCAGGGTTTTGCGTCCCAGCACACTGTCTTCGAGTCTCTGTACCCCAAGCACCCTGGAGCCATCCAGTAGAACGGCATGTTCGATAGAGGCGTTCTCTATGGTGCAATTGTTTCCGATGCTGGTGTAGGGGCCTATGAAGGAGTTTCTAACCAAGGTGCCTTCCCCTATGGTAACCGGTCCCCTTATGGTGCTGTTCTCTACACGGCTGTTCTTCTCAAGCACCACCCTGCCCACCACCTTGGACGCATGGTCGATCTCGCCAGAGATCCCTCTCTTCACCCACTCGTCTAACACCACCCTGTTTGCCTCAAGCAGGTCGTCCTTCTTTCCTGTATCCAGCCACCACCCGTTAAGTATGTGGCTGTTCACCTTTTTGCCGTCTTCCAGCAGCTTCTGGATGGCGTCGGTTATCTCCAGCTCTCCTCTCCACGATGGCTTTATCTTGTCTATTGCCTCGTGGATCTCTGGGGAGAAGAGGTAGATACCCACGATTGCCAGGTTCGACGGGGGGTCTTTGGGTTTCTCGATGAGGCGTTTGATGCCCCCTTCACTGTCAACCACCGCCACGCCGAACATACGGGGATCTTCAACTTCTTTTAGTAATATAAGTGATTTACCCTCTCCAGACTTGAACCTTTCCACGAAGGGGACAATGCTCTCTCCTATGAGGTTGTCGCCCAGGTACATGAGAAAGTCGTCGTCTCCAAGGAACTCCCTGGCGGTCTTGACTGCGTGGGCGAGACCCTTGGGCTCTTCCTGAAGTATGAACTCGAAGGAGAATCCCCATTTGTTCTCTGCCACCAGGGCATCCTGGATCAGCTTCCCGGTCTCGGGAGAGATGATCACCCCCACCTCTTTTATGCCTACCTCTTCTAACTGGTCCATAACGTAGTGGATGATGGGTTTGTTCACCACGGGTATGAGTTGCTTGGCCAGCGTGAAGGTCAGGGGGCGCAGCCTTGTGCCCTTTCCCCCTGCCAGAACCAGGGCCTTCATTATTTTTGAGCCTCCTTGAGTAAGAATCTCTCTGTGGCCTCTTGCCAGGTTGGTAATCTATATCCCACTGTCTCCTTAAAAGGAAAGGTGTCCATTGCCGAAAAGGCCGGCCTACGCGCAGGTGTGGGAAACCTGTCGCTTTTCACTGGAACCAGCTCTCCCCTCCAACCCATGAGTTTCAGGGCATGTTCGGCCCACTGGTACCTGCTGCAGTGCCCGGTGTTACAAAGGTGGTAGAGCCCGTAAGCGCCGGTCTCCATCAGGTCCAGCAGTGCAGGGGCAAGGTCGTCCACGAATGAGGGGCTGCTCACCTGGTCCGACACTATCTCGAGCCTTTTGTTGTTCTGCGCCCACCCTTTAAGCTTGAACAGAAAGTTTTGGCTACCGTTTCCGAATACCCAGCTCAGCCTTACAAGGTAGAACCTGTCTCCCAGGGCATTTAGCAGCTTTTCTCCCAGCAGTTTGCTCTTGCCGTAGTTGTTCACCGGGTTTGGCTCGTCCATGATTGTGTAGGGTTCTCCCTTGTCCCCCGAGAATACGTAGTCGGTACTGCAGTGCAAGAGCTCAGCCCCGAGCTCTGCGCAGGTTATGGCGAGGTTTCTTGTGCCCAGCCCGTTCACAGAGGCGGCTGCCTTCCAGTCCTCCTCTGCCTTGTCCACCAGGTTGTAGGCCGCACAGTTTATGAGATGGGTGGGCTTAATCTCTTTCACCACCCTTCTCACTACGTTCAGATCGGCTATGTCGAACAGGTTCTCTGGAGGGGCGTTACAGTCTATCCCCCTTCTCTCTGCCTCTTCTACAACGGCCCTTCCAAGTTGACCGTCTCTTCCTGCTACCAGAAGCCTCATCTAATCTATCTGGAAGGGAGAGTGGGGGTCGTCCTCGTGGCGGATCTCGTCCACCTCCTCTTTCTTACCCCATCCCCGGTATAGCCTGTTTGGAAAGTTTAGCACCATGCCCATGGTGTTACCCACGTTCTTGTAGCCGTGGACGACCCCAGGGGGGATGAACACCGCAGATGGATTGCCCTCTCCCACCATGAGCTCCATCTTTTCGCCGTAGGTCTCAGAACTCTTTCTGTTGTCCCAAAGCACCAGCTTGAAGGTGGATGGTCCCAGAAAGACGAAGTGGTCCCATTGCTCCACGTGTTCGTGTGGACCCCGGGCCACCCCTGGATGGGTGTAAGAGATGTAGGCCATGGGGGGATAAAGCTCTTCCTCTATCTCGTCGTGCCTGAAGAGCTCGCTGAGCCAGCCCCTCTGGTCTTCGAACCTCGCCACCTTCTTCACCAAAACGCCGTTGATCATCCTCTCACCTCTCTCAAGCAACATTGGCTGGTGGTGTGTACCAGCAGCGGTGGCGCTGTTCAAGTTTGCAGCTTACCATGGAAGAGCCATGGTTTGACGTCTTGAAGAACGGGGAATTTTTCACGGTAGATGCGAAGCTTCTCCACATCCAGTGCCGTGTACCATATTCCCTCTGTGTCCCGGGAGTAGAGCAGTGTATCTCCCCAGGGGGCCACGACGCATGAGGAGCCGCAGTACGAGAAGTAGGGGTCTTTGCCTGTTCGGTTCACTCCCACCACGTAGGCCTGGTTCTCTATTGCCCTTGCCCGTAACAGGGTTTGCCAGTGCGAGTCCCGTTTTTCGGGCCAGTTTGCCGCCACCACCAGCACCTCTGCGCAGGCCCACAGGGTGGCCCTGCGGTAGAGTTCGGGAAACCTGAGATCGTAACAGATTGTTGGCGCGACCCTGGCCTCGTCAATTGTGACGGTTAACACCTCTTGCCCCCCCGTGTAGAACCTGCCCTCGTCTCCCATGGAGAAGGGATGGGACTTGTGGTACTCGCCCACCTCGTCACCATTGGGAGAGACCACGAGGTAGGCGTTGCGAAGGGTGTCGTTAAACTCCCTTGCTACCCCTCCGCCCACGAATACACCGTGGCGTTTGGCCATGCTTTTCAGAAAGGCGGCGCACTCCTTGTAAGCTCTGGGCACCTCTCTGCTCATGGAGAACCCCGTGGCAAACATCTCTGGTAACACAATCAGCGCTCCTGGTGGAGGAGGGTATCTGTTGAGCAGTTCATCCACCTTTTGAAAGTTGGCCTGTGGGTTCTCCCACTCAATTGCGTACTGCACCACTCCTACCACCATGGCGGTTCTCCTCCCTTCCTGACAGGGCTTGCCGTAGCTTAGCATGTATTACGGTACTATCCAATGCCCCTCGTTGCCTGTGGCGGTGTTTGCTGGTATCTCTTGCCACCATGGAGATGAGCGGAGAGGTGGTTGAGTTCAGAACCTCGAAGGGGGTGATGATTCCCCTGGGCACCATTGTGGCCGTCTCTCTGGTTCTTCTCGTGACCGTGGCCATGAAGGGAGAGAAGGGGTTTGCCGTGGTGGTTCTCTGCCTTTTGCTCCCCTTGGCTCTCCTCTTCTTTTCGTGGTTCATGCGAAGGTTGCGGCTGGACGAAGATGGGTTGCTTTACAGGACATTGTTTAGGAAGCGACGGGTTTCGTGGGACCAGGTTAAAGAGATGCGCATCTTTACCGCTGGGTTGAGAAAGGTGCTTTACCTGGACGGTGGGGATAAGGTGCTGCTAATCCCCTTGAACATCGAGGATAGAGACAGGTTTTTGAAGGTGATGCTCCAGAGGCTCCAGGGTAGAGGCCTTCCAAAGGAGAGTATGGAGGGTCTGGAGAAGGGTGGGGGGTTCGAGGCAGAGCCGGTCTTTTTGTGGCTTGCGGCAATTGTGCTATTGGGGCTTCTGGTTCTCAGGTTGAGGTGAATAGGTGAAGAACGGCGTATTGGTGCTCGACTTTGGTTCTCAGTACACCCAACTAATAGCGCGCCGGGTAAGAGAGCTTAAGGTTTACAGCGAGATAAGGCCCTACGACACCCCTGTTGAAGAGATAAGGCGGTTGTCACCTGGGGGTATAATCCTGTCTGGGGGCCCTGCAACAGTGCGCCATGAGAATGCCCCCTTATGCGATCAGGATGTGTTCTCGCTGGGAATACCCGTTCTCGGAATCTGTTACGGTATGCAGCTAATCACCATGTTGATGGGCGGAGAGGTTGGGCCTGCTGCCAAGAGGGAGTTTGGCAGGGCCGAGCTGGATGCTCTTCAGTCCTCTCCCCTTTTTAGGGACATAGATATGCCCATGACGGTATGGATGAGCCACAGCGACCGGATACTCTCGCCTCCAGATGGGTTCATCTCCATAGCTAAGACGGAAAACTCTCCGGTATGTGCAATAAGCGACGACGAGCGAAAGATATACGCCATACAGTTTCACCCCGAGGTGTCTCACACGCCTCGTGGAAGAAAGCTTCTGGCAAACTTTCTATTCAACATCTGCCACCTCTCTCCCTCGTGGAGCATGTCCTCTTTTCTCGACGAATCGGTATCGAGAATAAGAGCAGAGGTTGGCGAGCAGAAGGTGCTCTGTGCCCTTAGCGGTGGGGTGGACTCCTCGGTGGTGGCGGCTCTTTTGCACCGGGCCATTGGAGACAGGCTTCAGGCTGTCTTCGTGGACAACGGGCTGCTTCGCACCAGGGACGCCGAAAGGGTTAAAGAGGTGTTCATTGGGCAGATGGGCATGAATCTGAAGATGGTTGATGCCTCCCGGGAGTTCTTGGACGATCTGGAAGGGGTGACCGATCCTGAAGAGAAGAGGAGGCGGATAGGCCACAGGTTTATCAGGGTGTTCGAGCGTGAGGCCAAGGCCCTGGGAGAGTTCAGGTACCTTGCCCAGGGCACCCTTTATCCCGACGTGATCGAGAGCGTGCCCGTGCAGGGCCCCTCTGCCACCATAAAGAGCCATCACAACGTGGGTGGGTTGCCAAAGGATATGGAGTTCGAACTAATAGAGCCGCTGCGCAGCCTATTCAAGGACGAGGTTAGAGAGCTTGGGGAGCTCCTCGGTCTGCCCCGTGCCTTGGTATGGAGACACCCTTTTCCAGGTCCTGGGCTTGCTGTACGGATAGTGGGAGAGGTTACACCGAGAAGACTAAGGATATTGAGGGAAGCAGACCTGATAGTGGAAGAAGAGATAGAGGATAGCGGCCTTTACAACGACATCTGGCAGGCCTTTGCGGTTCTTCTTCCTGTAAAAAGCGTGGGGGTGATGGGAGACGAGCGCACCTATGACTATGCCATAGCCGTGAGGGCGGTGGAGAGTCGCGACGGCATGACCGCCGACTGGGTTCACCTCCCCTACGAACTGCTGGGCAGGATATCTAACCGTATAATCAACGAGGTGGAGGGGGTGAACCGGGTGGTTTACGATGTGAGTTCCAAGCCGCCAAGTACCATCGAATGGGAGTAGGGGTGGCAGAGAGGCTGGATCTGCCATGGGTGTCTGAATACCCTCCAGAGGTTCCCTGGCAGTTGGAGTTTCCGCACGAGCCTCTCAGTAACATACTGGGAGAGGCAGCACGCAGGTTCGGAGATAGAACCGCCGTCCACTTCTTTGGAAAGAGGTGCAGCTATGGCAAGCTCTACAAAATGAGCATTGCCCTGGCGGCCTCGCTGCAGGAACTTGGGGTGAAACAGGGGGACAGGGTGATCACCCTGTTATCAAACTCTCCCCACTCCATCATTGCGTTTTTCGGTGTTCTTATGGCTGGGGCCACCGTTGTCTCATTGAATCCCCTGCTGAGTCCAAGGGAGATCGAAGAGAAGATAATAGATTCTGGCGCCCGCCTGGTGATTACCCACGACATCAGGGCCTACAAGCTGCAAAACGCCATGGAGAAAGGCCTTTTAGACCACTTGATTGTGGCAAGGCTCTCAAAGGAGTTACCCCTGTTTGAGAGGCTAAGAAGGTACCTGTTCGACAGGGTGCCCTCCTACGTGCCCCCGTCCCCAGCTAAGAGGCCGGTGGACTTCTACGGGTTGTGCCGTAATCCAGAGCGGCCTCTGCCGGTATCTTTCGATCCCCAAACGCAACCTGCCCTCTTCAAGTACACAGGGGGCACCACCGGGATGATCAGGGCAGCCGTGCTCTCCCACTCCAATCTAATGGCAAACGTGCACCAGCTCAGGTATTGGCTTTACAGGTTGAGAGAGGGTGAAGAGGTCTTCTTCTGCGCATTGCCATTTCATCACATATTTGGCCTAACCTCGGAGCTTCTTCTGGGAACCATGCTGGGGGCTGAGCTGGTGGTATTTCCCCGCTTTGTTGAGTCGGTGGTTTCAGAACTCATACACGACGAGAGAGTCTCGTTCATCTCTGGCACCCCTGCCCACTACGCGGCCCTTCTCAACTACACCTCAGAGGAGTACGTTGACTTCTCCACCGTTAGAATCTCGCTGATAAGTGGCACCACCTTGCCCCAACACATATCCCAGCAGTTCGAAAACATAACAAGAGGGATAATAATAGAGGGTTACGGGCTATCAGAGGCGTCTCCATTCACCCATGCACAACCTATTTGGGGCAGACGTCCCGTGCGAAGCATAGGCCTTCCCCTTCCTGGAACCGAGGCCAGGGTGGTAGATGACTCCCGTATGCCCCTCCAGCCCAACATGGTGGGGGAGCTTGAGATAAAGGGGCCTCAGGTTATGATGGGGTATTGGGATGCCAAAAAAGGGAGACCGGTCTTTCCCACCGAAGACGGTTGGTTGCCCACAGGAGATCTGGCCACCATGGGTACAGACGGGTACTTTTTCCTGCAAGGCCGCAAGAAGGACATGGTTCACGTCAGGGGATACCCCGTCTATCCCTTGCAGGTGGAAGAGATAATAGAGGAGCACCCAGCCGTTAAAGAGGCAGCCCTTGTTGCCAAGACCATAGCGGGGGGTGCCGACGCGAGGCTCGTGGCAAAGGTGGTGCTTCACAAGGGTGTGAGAGGAGTCTCGAAAGAGCAGATCATGGAGTACTGCAAGAAGAACCTGGCCGACTACAAGGTGCCTTCAGAGATAATCTTCGTTAAAGAGATAGAACACAACCCCGCAGGGGGAAAGTTGAGGAAGCTTGAAGACGAAGAGGTTTCTCCTCCCTGATTCTCTATTACCTATCGTTATTTTGAACTTCACCTGGTGGTCCATGCGCAGCCACAGAATGTGAAAATTTTCTCTTGCACCGTGTTTAGGCTCTTGGTATGAGAGGGGCCAATTCGTTAGCGAGAAGAGGCGTTAAAAGGAGGAGAGTTGATGAAAAAGGGTTATCTATTCGCACCTGGGCCTACGTGGGTGCCACCGGAGGTGCGGAGTG
Source organism: uncultured Aquificales bacterium (assembly GCA_964593115.1). Taxonomy (GTDB): domain Bacteria; phylum Thermosulfidibacterota; class Thermosulfidibacteria; order Thermosulfidibacterales; family JALWSI01; genus JALWSI01. Next base: position 4,095 of record CAZQJB010000010.1, on the reverse strand, counting down.
CCATGGCAGCTCCCATAATCCACCACAGGGCCCCCGAGTTTGCCGCCCTGTTCGAGAGGGTGGCAGAGAAGATAAAGTACGTCTTTCAAACCCAGCAGCAAGTGCTAATTCTCGCCTCTTCCGGAACAGGCGCCATGGAGGCGGCTGTTGCGAACATAATGGAGCCAAACGACAAGGCGATAGTTGTGAGAGGAGGTAAGTTTGGAGAGCGCTGGGCTGACCTGTGCAAGGTTTACGGGGCAGAGCCCATCTGCATAGACGTGGAGTGGGGTAGGGCGGTTGATCCCTCTCAGGTGGCGGAGATTCTCGAAGAACATCCTGACGTAAAAGCGGTCTTCTGGCAGGCGAGCGAGACCTCTACTGCCGTGTGCCATCCCACCTACGAGATTGCAAAGGTGGTGAAAGAGAAGAGCGATGCCTTGACCGTAGTGGACGGTATCACTGCGGTTGGCGTATTCGACGTACCCATGGACAAGTGGGGGCTCGACGTGGTGGTGAGCGGTTCCCAGAAGGCTTTCATGCTACCCCCAGACCTGGCCATCATAGCCCTTAGCGACAGGGCATGGAAGGTGGCCGAAAAGTCCACTCAGCCCAGGTACTACTTCAACCTGCTGAAAGAGCGTAAGTCACAGGCCAAGGGTCAGACTGCCTACACCCCGGCAGTCTCCCTTGTGATGGGGCTCGAGGTTGCCCTGGACATGATAAGGGAGGAGGGCCTCGAGAACGTGTTCGCAAGGCACCAGCGCATGGCCAACGCCACCAGGGAGTCCATGAAGGCCATTGGTCTCAAACTGCTGGCACCAGATGCTCCAAGCAACGCGGTTACTGCCATACTTGCTCCCGAGGGTATAGACGGGGCAAAGGTGCCCAAGATGCTCAGAGAGACCTACGGTATCACCATTGCCGGAGGGCAGGAGCACCTGAAGGGCAAGATATTCAGGCTCTCCCACATGGGTTACATCACCGAGGTTGACATGGTGCAACTGATAGCCATGACCGAGGTTGTGCTTGCCAAGCTGGGTTACGGCTTCGATAAGGGTGCTGCTGTGGCAAAGGCGCAAGAGCTCCTTTTCGGGGAGGTGTGATTCATGGCCAAGTTCAAGGTGCTGGTTAGCGACAGCATATCTACCCAGGGGGTGCGCCTGCTCGAGGCGGAGCCCGAGATAGATGTGAGTGTGAAGGTGGGCATGAAGCCTGACGAGCTTAAGGCCTGCATAGGGGAGTACCACGGTCTCATAGTGAGAAGTGCCACCAAGGTGACGAGAGAGATAATAGATTCCGCCGAGAACCTGAAGGTCGTGGGCAGGGCAGGCACCGGGGTGGATAACATAGACATAGAGGCGGCAACTGAGAAGGGCATAGTTGTCATGAACACCCCAGGTGGTAACACCGTTGCTGCTGCTGAGCATGCCATCTCCATGATGCTGGCGGCGGCCCGAAAAATACCCCAGGCCCACGCAAAGCTGAAATCTGGAAAGTGGGACAAAAAGAGTTTCATGGGGGTAGAGGTTCACAACAAGGTGTTGGGGATAGTGGGCATGGGCCGCATAGGTTCCCTGGTGTGCGAGATGGGCCAGGGGCTGGGCATGTCCGTGATCGCCTACGACCCCTACCTTTCCCACGAGGGTGCCAAGAAGATGGGGGTGACCCTGGTGGATCTTGACGAGCTATTCGCACAGTCAGACTTCATATCTGTGCATGCACCAGCCACACCTGAGACCAGAAACCTGATAGACGCCTCTGCCTTCTCCAAGATGAAGGAGGGCGCGGTGTTGGTGAACTGCGCAAGGGGTGGCATAGTTGACGAGAGTGCACTTTACGATGTCTTGAAGAGTGGCAAGCTGGCGGCAGCCGCCCTTGACGTCTTTGCACAAGAGCCCCTGCCTCCCGATTCCCCCCTTCTCGAACTGGACAACATCGTGGTCACCCCTCACCTGGGTGCCTCGACCAGGGAGGCCCAGGAGGTGGTTGCAGTGGCCATAGTGCACCAGATAATCGAGTACCTCACCAAGGGCATAATCAAGAACGCGGTTAACGTGCCCTCCATTAAGCCCGAGCTGGTGGGCAAGGCAGAGCCCTACCTGAACCTGGTGGAGAAACTGGGCTCCTTCGTCTCCCAGATCTCCAAGGGACGCATGGAAGAGCTGGTGGTGGAGTACGCCGGCGAGGTGGTGGAAGAGGGAATCACCCCAACTCTCACCCTGGCCGCCCTTACCGGTGTCCTGGTGCCCATTCTTGGCAGCGAGGGTGTGAACATGGTTAGCGCCCCTGTCATAGCCAAGAGCCGGGGAATCAAGGTCTCTGAGGTGAAATCGCGCAGAAGCGAGGGATACGTGAGCCTTGTTCGCATCACGTTGAAGGGCAACGGGGACGAGACCAGCGTGGCAGGAACCCTCATCAAGGAGGACGCCCCCAGGATAGTTATGGTGAACAAGTTCCCCATAGAGGCTGAGCCCTCGGGGTACATGCTCTACTTCAAGAACTACGACAAGCCAGGGGTTATTGGCAGGTTGGGCACCATACTGGGAGATGCAGGGGTGAACATTGCAGGCTTCAGGCTGGGCAGGATCCACTCGGGAGACCTGGCGGTGGCGCTGTTGAACGTGGACGAGCCCATAGAGCAGAAGGTGTTGGACAGGATAAGGGAGTTGCCTAACATCATAGATGCCATACTGGTCAGCCTGTAGCAGGTGGTGGTGCTGCTCGAACGGGGGTGCGGTGCTGCCGCGCCCCTTTAACTTTGCAGGCGTTTGAGGAGACTTAGACTTGAAGAACACGGTGGTTATTGGTGCCCAGTGGGGCGACGAAGGCAAGGGAAAGGTGGTTGACTACCTTTCAGAGCATGCAGAGGTTGTTGTGCGTTTTCAGGGAGGAACCAACGCCGGTCACACGGTGATGGTGGGTGACGATGAGTACATACTTCACCTTATTCCCTCTGGAATCGTTCACGCCGATACCCAGTGCCTCATAGGAAACGGGGTGGTTGTGGATCCCCCCGAGCTCCTTAAAGAGATGGCAGGGCTCGAGGAGAAAGGGATAACCTTGAAAGGGCGCTTCTGGGTGAGCGAGAGGGCCCACGTGATCATGCCCTACCACAAGCTGCTTGACAGCCTCGACGAGAGGCTCATGGGTTCCAAGAAGATAGGCACCACCAAGCGGGGAATAGGCCCCGCGTACGCCGACAAGGCGTCGAGGGTGGGCATTCGCATGGGCGACCTTCTGAATCCCCCTTACCTTAAAGAGAGGTTAGAGGCTACGGTGAGGCTGAAAAACTTGATAATCAAGGAGTTTTTTAACGAAGAGGGGTTCGACCCTGAAGAGCTCTACCACCAGGCCTTGGAATGGGGTGAGACCCTTATGCCTTTCATCACCAACATACCGGGCAAGATGAGGGAGTTCATCGCCCAGAAGAAGACGCTGTTGTTCGAGGGTGCCCAGGGCACCATGTTAGACATAGACTACGGAACCTATCCCTACGTCACCTCGTCACACACAACCATTGGTGGGGTGTGTGCAGGTGCCGGGGTTAACCCCTCTGCCATAGATGAGGTGATTGGAATAGCCAAGGCCTACACAACCAGGGTGGGTGGTGGGCCCTTTCCTACCGAGGAGAACTCTCGCATGGGAGAACACCTTAGGGAGAAGGGCGGCGAGTACGGGGCCACCACCGGCAGGCCCAGGCGCTGTGGATGGCTCGACCTGGTGGTGTTGCGCCACGCCGTGTGGCTCAACGGCCTTACGGGAATAGCGCTCACCAAGATAGACGTGCTCGATGGGTTGAAAGAGATACCCGTGTGCGTGGCCTACGAGGTGAACGGGAGGCGGGTGGAGGAGTTTCCCGCGGGAATCGGGGATGTGGCAGAGGCAAAGCCAGTCTTCGAGGTGATGCAGGGATGGACCAAACCGGTTTGCGGGGCAACGAGCTGGGAGCAGCTTCCCGAGGAGGCCAAGAGGTACGTGGGCTTCATGGAAGAGCGCTTGGGGGTGCCAGTCAAGATAGTTTCTACAGGTCCCTGCAGAGAGTCCACTCTGGTAAGATAGGGGATTAAAGATCACTAATACCGCCCCGTTTGGCCATTGGCCAGGCGGGGCTTT
>CAZQJB010000009.1:3511-17347 GCA_964593115.1 uncultured Aquificales bacterium | reverse complement strand
CCTTGAGAAAGAGATAACCATGGCCAAGGGCAAGATCACCCTGAAGGTTTACACGGCACCCCTGAAGAACCTGAAGGGTGAGATCATAGGTGCCATGAGCATAGGCATGGACGTCACCGCCGAGAAAGAGAACGAGCGCATGGCCAGGGAGCACAACGCGATGATCAAGGCCGTGGCAGAGCACGTCACCGAGGTGGCAAACCAGGTTGCATCATCTGCCGAAGAGCTCTCTGTCACCATGAAGCACATGGCGGAAGGTACCGAGAAGCAGTCGCAAGAGGCCAGCCAGATCGCCGCTGCAGTAGAAGAGATGAGCGCCACCATCGCAGAGATGGCCCAGAATGCCAACGAGGCCGCCAAGACCGCCGACACGGCAAAACAGAAGGCCCTTGAAGGAGAAAGCGTTGTGCACAGCTCGGTGGATAGCATAAACAGGACCGCCGAGGTGTCACAACAGGTGGCAAACTCCATAAACGGTCTGGCAGAGAGAAGCCGCGAGATAGGCAAGGTGATAGACGTGATCAGCGAGATTGCCAGCCAGACCAACCTGCTGGCGTTGAACGCAACCATAGAGGCCGCCTCGGCAGGAGAGGCGGGCAAGGGCTTCGCCGTTGTGGCATCAGAGGTGAAAGAGCTGGCAAAGCAGACCGCCGAATCCACAGGCAACGTCCAGAAGGCCATAGAGAACATACACTCCGGTGTCAGGGATGCAGTCAGTTCCATGGAAGAGGCGTCGAAGGAGGTGGAGAACGCCACCTCTCTTGCAGGAAAGGCAGGAGAGGCATTGAAGGAGATCCTGAGCCAGATAGAAGAGGTGTCTTCCACAATGATGCAGATAGCCACGGCAACAGAAGAGCTCGCCTCTGCAGCAGACAACGTCAGTCACAACGTGATGACAATAACCGAGGTTAGCAGCGAGGCGGCCAGAGAGGCTGACGAGGCATTGAAAGCAAGCGAGCGCCTGGCAGAGCTATCGGAACAGCTCATCGACGCAGTGAGACGGTTCGAGCAGGATTGATCCCCCAACCCGTAAACCCAGGGGCCGGCCACTTCCGGCCCCCCTTTTTTCATTGGAGTAGCTGTATGGGACCGGCAAGGGAAATCCTATCCGCCGGCAAGCCCTGAAAGCACCGAAAGAACGGCCTCTTTCACCTCTTCAACCTCCCCGTCGCTCATTGCCGGAAAGAGGGGGAGGGTCAGAATCCTCTCGTAGGCCTCCTCGGCAACGGGACAAAGCCCCTTCTTTGTGCCAAGCCTCTCCCTGTAGAGGGGATGGTAGTGAACCGGAATGTAGTGAACGTTCACACCTATTCCCCTCTTCCTCAATGCAGAGAAGACACCTGCCCGCCCGGTCGCAATGAGCTCTGTTCTCAACCTCACCACGTAGAGGTGGTAGGCATGGGACACGAAGGGAAGCACCTCCAGTGGCTCCGCCTCTTCCGCCTCACAAAATGCCTCGTTGTAACGGGCCGCTATCTCCTGGCGCCGCCTTATCCAACCTGGCAGCTTTCTCAACTGGCTCAGGCCCAGGGCACACTGGATATCGGTGAGACGGTAGTTGTAACCCAGGTCAACCACCTGGTAGAACCACGAGCCCTCGCGCTCTCTCTGGCGGTGGTCACTTGAGATGCAGTGGTTCCTGAAAAGCCTCATACGCCTCGCAAATCCCTCGTCGTTGGTGGTGACCATTCCCCCCTCGCCTGTGGTTATGGGTTTAACGGGGTGAAAGCTGAACACGTTCAAGTCCGCCAGCGAACCAACGGGCCTTCCCTTGTATGAGCCCCCAAGGGAGTGACAGGCGTCTGCCACCAGCACCAGGCCGTGCCTGCTGCAGATCTCACGCAAGGCGTCGTAGTCGCAGGGCTGACCCCCGTAGTCCACCGCCACAACGGCCTTGGTGCGCGGGGTGATGGCAGCCTCGGCCCTGGCAGGGTCCAGCAGAAGGGTACCAGACTCCACGTCTGAAAATACCGGGGTTCCGCCCTGAAAGAGCACGGCATTGGCGGTGGCTGCGAAGGTGATGGGAGGAAGGATCACCTCGTCTCCCGGAGCAATCCCAATGGCGTACATTGCCGCGTGAAGGGCTGCCGTTCCGCTGCTCACCACAACTGCATGCCTCGCCCCGGTGAACTCCGACACCGCTGACTCGAACTCCTCCACCTTTGGCCCGGTGGTGAGCCAAGAAGAGCGCAGCACCTCCACAACGGCAGAGATGTCGTCTTCGTCTATCCACTGGTGCCCGTATGGAATCACCGCCCGCCCCTCAAAGCCCCTTCACCAGCTCCCTCAGCTCGTCCACCGACAGCCACTGCGAGTTGGTGTCGCTGGCGTAGCGGAACCCCTCTGGCAGGGGTTTTCCGTGGTTCCACTTGCCTTCAAACCACCAGCGCCTCTCGGGACGGATCACGAAGAGGTCGCCAAGGTCAAGGGTGCTTCGGGCCTCCTCTTCTGAGATCAGCACCTCGTGCACCTTCTCGCCTGGGCGTATCCCTATCTCTTCAACCTGGCAGTCAGGTGCTATGGCCTTCACCAGGTCCATGATGTTCATGCTGGGTATCTTGGGAACGAACACCTCTCCCCCCTGCATCTCCTCCACCGCCCTGATCACAAGCCTGACCCCCTGCTCCAGGGTGATCCAGAACCTTGTCATTCGAGGATCGGTCACCGTCACCTTCCCGCTGTTCCTCTGGCGCAGGAAAAGGGGAATCACACTTCCCCTGCTGCCCACCACGTTGCCGTAGCGCACACAGCTGAACCTGGTGGGCCCCTCTCCGCTGTAGGCATTGGCCTGAACGAACAGCTTCTCCGCCACCAGCTTGGTGGCACCGTAGAGGTTTACGGGGTTCACCGCCTTGTCGGTGCTCAGAGCCACCACCCTTTTCACACCCCTGTCCAGGGCGGCCTCGATCACGTTCCTTGCGCCGAGGATATTGGTGAGCACCGCTTCGTTGGGATTGTACTCACAAGCGGGCACCTGCTTCAGGGCGGCGGCGTGAATGACCACGTCAACCCCGTTCAGGGCCCTCATCATCCGCATCCTGTCCCTCACATCACCGATGAAATAACGCAGGCTGGGATGGTTGAACCCCCCAGTACGCATCTCGTGCTGCTTCAGCTCGTCCCGGCTGAACACCACCAGTCTTCTGGGCTTGTACTCCCTCAGCATAACCTCCAGAAACTTCTTGCCAAAGGAGCCAGTCCCCCCTGTAATCAACACCGAAAGCTCACTCCAATCCATTCTTTGCTCCTCCATCTCGAAACCCTAATACCTCTCAAGAAAAGCCTTTATTCTGTCCACAACCCCGTGAAAAGAGAACCTTTTGCTCACCTGTAACCCCCTTCGGCGCAGGGCCCTTCTCAACCCCCTATCCTCTACCAACCTTGACAACCCTTCCACTGCCTCTTGGAATCCCCCCACGGTAAAGAAGAGGGCGTAGTCCCTTGGGGAGTCCCATGAGAGGTAGCTCTCGATGCCCGAGACGCAGGTGGCACACCCGCAGGCCATGGCCTCAAGAACGGGCAGGCCAAAACCCTCTCCGTTGTTGGACGGCGAGAAGAGCACATGGCTACCCCTCAGCACCTCCGCCACCTCCTGGGGCCTGAGCCCCCAAAGATAGGTATCGGCCAGGTATGTCTTGGCCTCCAGTTCCCTGGTGTCCACAGGAGAGATACGCACCGTCTCTACCCTCTCCCCGAACTCACCCTTCAGCTCAGACATCACCCTCAAACCAAAGGGAATCTCCTTGATCGAGACAGGGTAAGGGCCCATCAGCACCACCCTCACCGGGGGCTCGCCAGGGGGTTTCAAGGGAGGGTAGAACACCCCCGCATCGTATCCCTGGCCCACGGTGTAGATGCGGGCACCGGGATACCTGCGTGCCAGCTTGCCGGTGAGGCTTTGAGACACAGACCAGATGGGCAGGGGCAAAGAGTAGGCCCTGTCTATCTCATCAAGCATGGGTTGCCACTCTTTGTAGTCCCCCTCGAAACCCTGGCAGAAATGAACCAGCCTATTCCTGACTCCCGGCATCTCCCACAGCTCAAGGGTGAGAACGAAGTAGGTGCTCACAACCAGGTCGTAATCCTCTGCCGCCTTCCACGAGTCAACCTGCTCGAAGGGCACCTGGTACTCCAGCCAATGGGGGTAACCGGTGAGGCTCAGCACCTTGGCAAAAATACCGGCCTCGTTCAGGTGCCTCGCATGCTCGAACACCACCTTCACTCCCCCGCAGAGATCGGTACAGTAGAGGCAGTAGGCTATCCCCTTCCTCACCGCCTCATTCCCCTTGAACCGTAAGCAGGTGGAGCCGGTCACCTGAGACGAAGGTGCCCTCATCCGCCTGGAAACTCAAGCACTGGAAATCAGCGGCCGCCATGGTGGGAATCCCGGTCTCCCCCTCCACAACCTTGGCCGCCCTTTCGGGTCCCTCGTCCAGCATCTCCATGCTGAAGTGGGTGAGAACCACCTGCCGGGGGGCGGCATCCCTCACCACATTAATCACCTCGGGCACCGACAGGTGATCCATCTGGCGGGGCCTGAAGAAAGTGGTGCTGACCACCAGTAGATGGCAGTCCTTGTAGGCCTCTCCCATGGCGGGGTCATACCTTCCGTCGGTGAGGTAACCCACCCTGGCACCATCCGACTCCATTACGAGACCGTAGGTCTCCACCCCGTGATGGGTATGCCTCATGGCTGCACTAATGCATAGCCCCTCTACCTTACGGCTCCAACCCTGGTGTAGCACCTCTACACCTTCAAGGTTTCCCCTGTGGTAGCGCAAGAGCACAGGGTCATCACCCTCGATCACGTCCCTTGGTGCCACAACCCTGCCCCCCCTGGTCCAGCCTCCCATGGTGCGTGACTCAACCAGGGTGTTCAGGTCGGCGGAGTGGTCCAGGTGCCTGTGGGTCACAATAATCATGTCGAGCCTGGCTGGATCCTCACCCGCCTCCACCAGCCTAACCAGGGCGCCTGGACCGGGGTCCACGTGCACCAGGGCACCTCCGCCCTCCACCAGCAGGCCACCAGATGCCCTGAGCTGGTAGAAGGTGACCCGTCTTCCCCCCGAGGTTCCAAGAAAGAGAAGTCTCATTGTCACAGCGTCTCCCTTCTCAAAAAGGGTTCTATCCCCCCTGGCCTTGCTTTGCAAAGGTGCCTGCCCTATCCTCGCCCCCATGGGAGAGAAGGATTCGCAGAAGAGAAGAGACCCCTCGTCCACCCCCATGATGCGCCAGTACCAGGCAATAAAGGCCCAGTACCCAGACGCCATTCTGCTGTTCCGGCTAGGCGATTTCTACGAGATGTTCTTTCACGACGCCGAGGTGGCTGCACCCATCCTCAACATCACCCTCACCGCCAGAAACGGTATGCCCATGTGCGGCATCCCCTACCACGCCCTGGACTCTTACCTTTCAAAGCTGGTGGAGGGCGGCTTGAAGGTGGCCATCTGCGACCAGGTGGAAGACCCCTCCCATGCAAAGGGAGTGGTGAAGAGGGAGGTGGTTAGGGTGGTCATTCCCGGGACCCTGCTGGAGTCCGGCACCCAGGAGAAAGAGCTCACATCTGCCTTGGTGGAAGATAGGGGTGGATTCGGCATGGCTTTTCTCGACCTGGCCTCTGGCGAGTTCTTTCTCACCGAGGTGGGCAACCTGGAAGAGGCCACCGCCTGCATAGAGCGCCTTGCACCCCTATCCCTGCTGGTACCCTACGGTTACGACGACAGCACCGTGGTGAACAGGCTTAAAAGGGAGTTGCCCAGGCTATTCGTGGACACCGTGGACCCCTGGGTGTTCGAGGTACAGGGGGCAAAACGCCTTCTTCTGGAGCATTTCAAGGTGCAATCGTTGAAAGGATTCGGGTGCGAGTCGAGCCTAATGGGAATCAGGGCCGCCGGTGCCCTGGTACACTACCTCTCTACCCTGCAGAGGCGCTCACTCAGCCATGTAAGGTCGCTTCACTACTACGCCCCCCGGGGCTGCCTATACCTCGACCCCGTAGCCATACGCCACCTGGAACTCACCGAGAACCTCTGGGACAGGGGGAGAGATGGCACATTGTTGCGCCACATGGACCACACCCTCACCCCAATGGGAACCAGGATGCTCAAGCACTGGATGCTCCACCCATCCCTGCAGGTGAACGAGATAAACCAACGCCAGGATGTGGTGGAGTGGCTCGTGAAGAACCGGGGAGAACTGCTAAACCTGAGAGAGGAGCTGAAAAGCGTTTACGACATTGAACGCCTCGGCAGCAGGGTGGCCATGGGCATGGCCACCCCACGGGTTCTCGGGGCAATACGCGACTCGTTGAAAACCCTCCCCAAGCTCAAGGCCATTCTCGAATCCTGTCCTGCACAACTGGCAAAGAAGACCGCCAACGAGATAGACACCATGCCCCAACTGGAAAGCCTGCTGCAGGATAGCCTGGTTGAGAACCCCCCTGCACGGCTTGGAGAGGGATGGACAATAAGGGAGGGCCACAACCCCGGGCTGGATCACCTGAAGCGCCTCTCGGCAGAGGGCTCTAAGCTGTTGAAAGAGCTGGAAGAGCGGGAGAGGGAGTCCCTTGGCATACCCTCGCTCAAGGTGAAGTACAACAGGGTGTTTGGCCACTTCATCGAGGTCACCAGGCCCCACCTCTCTAAGGTACCCCCCCACTACATACGACGCCAGACCCTGAGCAACGCAGAGAGGTTCACCACCCAGGAGCTGAAGGAGATAGAGAACAGCCTTCTCAACGCCCAGGAAGAGGCAGCAAGAATAGAGGCAGAGATATTCTCCCGGCTGGTGGAGGAGACCCGCATGGCCGTACCCCGACTGCAAAAGACCTCTCGTGCCATAGCAATCTGCGACGTCATGGCCTCGTTCGCCCACCTGGCCCTTCGCATGGGCTACGCAAGGCCCACTGTCACCGAGGGTTACGAAATAGCAATACGAGAGGGCAGGCACCCCATAGTGGCAGAGGTATTGAAAGAGGAGTTCATACCAAACAGTACAAGGCTATCGCGGGATCAGAGGTTTCACATCATCACCGGGCCCAACATGAGCGGCAAGTCCACCTACATACGCCAGGTGGCATTGCTGGTGGTGATGGCCCAGATGGGCTCCTTCATTCCCGCATCACAGGCCACCATGGGGCTGGTGGACCGCATCTTCACCAGGGTGGGAAGCGGAGACAACCTGGCAAAGGGAGAGTCAACCTTCATGGTGGAGATGACGGAGACCGCAAACATCATCCACAACGCCACCGACAAGAGCCTGGTGATTCTCGACGAGATAGGCAGGGGCACCAGCACCTACGACGGGCTGGCCTTGGCGTGGGCCGTTTCGGAGCACCTGCACCACAAGGTGAAGGCCAAGGTGCTCTTTGCCACCCATTACCACGAGCTCACAGAGTTGGAGGGGCTGTTGCCCCACGCAAAGAACTACAACGTGGTGGCAAGGGAGACCAGGGAGGGCATCTCGTTCCTCCACAAGGTGGAAGAAGGGGCCGCAGACAAGAGCTACGGGGTGCAGGTGGCCCAGATTGCGGGACTGCCCCAGGAGGTGATCGAGAGGGCAAGGGAGCTGCTGGAGAGGCTCGAACGAAGGGGAAAACAGCCCACAACTGCAGAGGCCATGGACACCCGCTTCAAGAAGGTGCTCACCGAGATACAGTCCCTTAACCTCGCAAGGCTCTCTCCACTGGAGGCTGTGGCGAAGATAAGGGCATGGCAGAAGGTGGTGAGGGGCTAAGCTTCCCCCTTGGGGAAGAGTGGTGCGGGGTGTACCTGCACATACCCTTCTGCCGCTCAAAGTGTCACTACTGCGATTTTCTCTCTTTCCCCGCAAGGCCAAGGGCCGAGATGGAGGAGTATGTGGCAGCCCTGTTGAGCGAGATGGAAGCCCGCATACCCCCTGTGGCAGATAGGTTCTCGAGGTTCACCCTTTACGTGGGCGGCGGATCGCCCACTCTACTACCCCCGGCAATGCTGAAAAAGATCCTGGAGAAGGCCCACAAACTGGTGCCTGGGTTCGAGGAGGTGACCGTAGAGACCAATCCGCTGCCCGTGGATGGCACCCTGGGCAAGTTGCTGAAAGGGTGTGGTGTGACCAGGGTGAGCCTTGGGGTACAAAGCCTCGAGACCAAGGTGCTAAAAGTGCTGGGCAGGCGAGCCGGCAGAGAGGAGGCCCTCAGGGCCATGGAGACCCTGTCGGGAAAGGGATTTGCCCTGTCGATTGACCTCATCTACGGGGCCCCATTCCAGACAAGGGAGGGCATGGTGAGGTGCCTGGAGGAGGTAACATCCTTCTCTCCCCACCACGTATCGGCCTACAGCCTCACCCTGGAGAAAGGGGTGCCCCTGCAGAGGGCGGTGGAGCGCGGAGACTATCGCCTTCCGGAAGAGGAAGACTGGGCAGGGCAGTTTTTAGCAGTGAAAGAGACCCTTGAATCGGCAGGTTACCAGCACTACGAGACATCCAACTTCGCCCGGCGGGGGCACTACTGCATCCACAACCTCATCTACTGGAGCAACGGGAGTTACCTTGGACTTGGGCTTGGGGCGGTGTCTCACATACAGGGCATTCGGCGGGGAAATACCGGAAATCCGGGAGAGTATGCCGGGACCCACCGTCCCGCCTGGGAGGAGAGTTTGCCCAGGGAGAAGAAGGCGGCAGAGACGGCCATCCTGATGCTTAGAACCAGGTGGGGAATACCCGAAAACCACTGGATAGCCAATGAGCCAGCCACCAGAGACCGGCTAAAAGAGCTTGCCAGCATGGGCCTCCTGGAGGTCAGGGGAGGAAGGTGGACTATTCCTACACCCCTTCTGCCCGTGGCAAACGAGGTGCTTCTCCGGCTTTTACCGGACTGAACCTAAACCTTGTGCTTCTCGAACTCGTCAGGGTCAAGGCCCTCTAACCACTCCTTCAGCATGTCGTCCTGGTTAGAGATGTCTATGCAGGTTGCCCGGGTCACAACCTCCTTCGAGACGAAGATGGGGGCATTCATCCTGAGGGCCAGGGCTATGGCGTCGCTGGGGCGGGAATCTATCTGCTTCTCCTCACCCATGGGGGTGACCACGTGGATGGTGGCGTAAAAGGTGTTGTTCACAAGGTTATCCACCACTACCTTGGTCACCTTCAGATCGAAGGACTCGAGCATACCCTTCATGAGGTCGTGGGTCATGGGCCTGGGGCTAACCACCTTTTCGAGCTCCATGGCGATCGCATTGGCCTCGAATATTCCCACCCAGATAGGCAGGGCCTTTGTTTCTCCCTCGTCCTTCAGGATCACGATGGGAGCGTTACTAACCGGGTCGAGAATGATTCTCTCCACAGTCATTCTGATCATCAATGCCTCACCTCCGTTTCTATCTCTCCCTCCAGAATGTACATGCTGGCCCTGGTTATCCTGACGGGAAGTATCTCTCCAACCAGACCCTGGTCACCCCTTGCCCTCACGATCTTGTTGGTAGGGGTGCGTCCCTCCAGCATGCCAGAAGAGTTCACCTTTTCGAAAAGCACCTTCTCGCTCCTGTTCAGGTAGCCCCTGCTTATCTCCTCGGTGATGGCGTCCTGGACCTCGAAGAGCCTGGTGAGCCGCGAGGCCTTCGCCTCACCGGGGACGTCGTCTTCCCATTCTGCGGCCTTGGTGCCGTCCCTCACCGAGTACCTGAAGGCGAAGATGCCGTGGTACCTCACCTCTTGCACCAGCTCCAGGGTCTTCTGAAAATCGTCCTCGTCTTCGCCTGGAAAACCCACGATGAAGTCAGAGCTGAAGGCCACCTGGGGAACGGTGCCCCTGAATCTCTCCACCACCTCGAGGTACCTGCTGGCGCTGTATCCTCTGCCCATCCTCTCCAGCACCTTATCGGAGCCTGCCTGGGCGGGAAGGTGAAGGTATGGCATCACCTTTGGGTTAGATGCCATGGTGTCGGCCAGCTCATCCGAGCAGTCCTTTGGGTGAGAGGTTACGAAACGCACCCTCTCTACGCCATCCACCTGCGATACCTCTTGCAAAAGCCGGGGAAAGCTGGCCCCAGGCAGGCCCTTGCCGTATGAGTTCACGTTCTGGCCCAGCAGGGTCACCTCCTTCACCCCATCCCTGGCCAGGCACTCAATCTCCTCCAGTATCTCTTCGGGAGGGCGGCTCCTCTCCCGGCCCCTGGTGTAGGGCACGACGCAGTAGGAGCAGAAGTTGTCACAGCCCTCCATGATGGTGACAAAAGCAGAATAGGGGTTTGACCTGAGCGCCCTGGGCACCCCCCTTCTAAGCACCCTCTCTCCGTTGAAACCTAAAAGCAGGCTTTTTCTGCCAGAAGCGGCCTCCTTTAGGGCACGTGAGATCTCGGTGACGTGTCCTGGGCCCACCAGCATATCCACGAAGGGAGCCCTCTCTAAAAGCCTGTGGTTCTCCTTCTCTGCCACGCACCCGCACACCCCAACAAGCCTGTCACCCTTCAGGCGCCTTAGCCTGCCCAGCTCGCTGTAAACCTTCTGCTCGGCCTTCTCCCTTACGGCACAGGTGTTAAGCAACACCACCTCTGCCTCGTCCTCGTCCTCCACAAGGGTGTGTCCAGCCTCTTGCAGGCAACCGCGCATTATCTCGCTGTCGTGAAAGTTCATCTGGCAACCGTATGTCTTCACGAAGACCCTCATCATTGCTCAAAAGATAGTCTGAAACCATGTGCCGTCAAGAAGCTGGGGCCCAATCTCATTTTGACTTTTCACCCACTTGTGGTTAGTGGAATCCACAATAATGGAAGGTTCACTCACCATAGAAGGGCTCTTCAAGGCCCTGGGAGGCAGGGGTGAGCTGCACGGGCTTTCTCCCAATACCCCCTTTGCAGGGGTGACCACGGACAGCCGCGGCCCCTGCAAGGGCAAGGTGTTTGTGGCCCTGAAGGGAGAGAAGTTCAACGGTCACAGGTTCATACACCAGGCACTGGAGAAGGGCGCCATACTGGCGATTAGCGAGCACCCCGTGGATGCACCCCACCTCCTGGTTAACGACACCCTACACGCCCTTCACCAAATAGCCACTCTGGTAAGGGAGCGGTTTTCCGGCAAGGTGGTGGCCATCACCGGCACAAATGGAAAGACCACCACAAAAGAGATGCTATCGTGCATCCTGAAAGGGCACTTCAAGGTGCACCAGAATCCCGGCAACCTGAACAACCTCATAGGCATGCCCCTAACCCTTGCCAACACCCCACCTGGCACAGAGGTGATTGTGCTTGAGATGGGGACAAACCAAATAGGAGAGATAGCAACTCTCTCGCAGATAGGACGGCCCCACGTGGCGGTGATAACCACCATTGGGCAGGGACACCTGGGACCACTTGGTGGGCTCTGTGGGGTTAGAATGGCCAAGATGGAGATACTCAAAGGAATAGAGAAGGGCGGATGGCTCGTCACCAACGCCGACAATCCCCAGTGCGCAGGAATAGAGTTCGGCAACAGGCTCACCTTCGGGATAGAGGGAGGGGAGGTAAGGGCCGAGGTGCTCAGCCAGGGACTGGAAGGCACCCTCTTCTCTGTAAGCCACGGCGGAGAGAGTGTGAAGGCGAGGCTGAAGATCCCTGGCAGGCACCACATTTACAACGCCCTCGCCGCCATGGCCTCCGCCATCCTGGCAACGGGAATGGGGTTGCAAGAGGCTGTCAGGGGGATAGAGGACTTCTCACCTGCATGGGGAAGGTGCGCCTGTGAAACACTGAAAGAGATCACCATATTGAACGACGCCTACAACTCAAACCCCGACTCCCTGGCGGCGGCCCTTCACACCCTGGCATCCTCTAAGGCCAACAGGCGGGTGGCGGTGATAGGGGACATGCTCGAACTGGGAGAGTACGCCGAAGAGGCTCACCGGCAGGCGGGCAGGCTGGCGGCAGAGCTAAGAATAGAGATGCTCTGCACCTATGGAGAGCTGGCCCGGATGGCATGCCAGGAGGCATCGAGGATGGGTATGTACGCCTGCAGCTTCGACTCCCACGCCGAGGTCGCAGAACACCTATCCACCTTGCTCAAACCCGGGGACACCGTGCTGGTAAAGGGCTCGCGGGGGATGAGGATGGAAGAGGTGATACGGCTCTTGAAGGAGAAGTGCCAATGATCTGGAGATTACTGTACGCCCTCTCGTCAAAGTACAGCCCCTTCAACATATTCCACTACCTCACCTTCAGAATAATCTACGCTGTCATCACCTCTCTCTTCGTCTCCTTCGTCATGGGGCCATACGTGATCAACGCCCTGAAAAGGCACCAGATGGGCCAGGTGATCCGGGACGACGGCCCCCGGACCCACAAGAAGAAAGAGGGCACCCCCACCATGGGTGGACTGCTCATACTGGTCTCGGTGGGAGTCTCGTCGTTCTTCTGGGTTGACCTTCAGAACGTGCTCGCCGTATCGGCACTGTTCGCACTGTTCGCCTTCGGGGCCGTGGGATTCGCAGACGACTACATGAAGGTGGTGAAGAAGGACCCCAAGGGCATAGGTGCCAAGGTCAAGTTTCTCGCCCAGGTGGCGCTGGCCCTGGTGATCGGCTACCTGCTTAAAGGGCACCTGGGGGCCCACTCTCAGGAGTTGCTGATGCCGTTCTTCAAGCGTTTAACCCCTCACCTGCCAGCCCTGCTCTACCTGCTCTTCGCCCTTCTCGTACTCGTGGGGGCATCAAACGCGGTGAACCTCACCGACGGCCTCGACGGCCTGGCCATACTGCCTGTGACCATCTGCTCTGCGTCCTACGCCCTGCTCTGCTACCTAACAGGCAACGTGAAGTTCGCCTCGTACCTGAACATATTCTACGTCCCCGGGGCAGGAGAGGTTGCGGTGCTCTGCGGGGCAGTGGTAGGGGCCAGCCTCGGCTTTCTCTGGTTCAACTCTTACCCGGCAGAGATGTTCATGGGAGACACGGGCTCTCTCTCGCTGGGGGCATTCCTGGGAACGGTGGCCCTCATCGCCAAGCAGGAGCTGCTCCTGGTGGTGATCGGCGGGATATTCGTAATAGAGACCCTCTCTGTGATTATCCAGGTGGGCTTCTTCAAGAGCACCGGTGGCAAACGGGTGTTCCGCATGGCCCCCATCCACCATCACTTCGAGCAACTGGGACTTCCAGAGACCAAGGTGATCGTCAGGTTCTGGATCATCTCCATAGTGCTCGCCCTCATAGGGTTGAGCACATTGAAGATACGGTGAGAGGGCACTGGATAGTTGTGGGCCTGGGCCTGTCGGGTTACTGGGCGGCCCGGCTGGTGGTAGAGCGGGAGAACCCCGCCTCCCTCACCATCTGCGAGGGCAGACCAGACCCAAAGAAGAAGGAGATGGCAAAAGAGATCGGTGCTCTCTGCACCAATGGGGGATGCGGGTTCGAGTTGCTATGGCAACCTAAGCCCGAAAGGTGGGAAGATGCAGACAAAATAGTGATCAGCCCCGGGGTGCCCCATGACCTGCCCTGGTTAGAAGATGCGCGAAGGGCAGGCATAGAGGTGATGGGAGAGATGGAGCTGGCCTTCAGGCACACCACCACCCCAGTAGTGGCCATCACAGGCACAAACGGAAAGACCACCACCACCGCCCTCTTGGCCCACATGCTGAACTCCACGGGGGTGACCGCCTGGGCCGGGGGCAACATCGGAGATCCCCTATCCCACCTCGTGCTCTCTGGCGAGGACCCAGACTGGGTGGTGCTCGAGGTGAGCAGTTTTCAGCTCGAAACCGTGAAAGCCTTTCACCCAAGGGTGGCCATGCTCCTGAACCTGGCCGAGGACCACCTGGACCGGTACCCATCCATGGGGGAGTACGCCGGGGCCAAGGCGAAGATACTGCTAAACCTGGACGAGGGGGACACGGTGG
>CAZQJB010000009.1:1628-3501 GCA_964593115.1 uncultured Aquificales bacterium | reverse complement strand
TAATCGGGATGCTGAAAACCAACCCCAAGCCAAGAACCCTCACCTTTGGAGGTGGAGGGGCAGAGAAAACCAACCTCACGGTGAGAAGCGGCGCCCTGGTTATGGACGGGGAGAAGTTATGCAGCATTGAGAGCCTCGGCCCCCAGGCACAGGCGAACCTGCCCAATGTCATGGCAGCCCTGTTAGGTGCCCATGCGGTGGGTGCACCCCTTGTAGAGGCCGTCAAGGCCATTGGTGACTTTGAATGGCAACCACACAGGACCCAGGTGGTGGCAAAGAGGGGAGGGGTTACCTTCGTGGATGACTCCAAGGCCACCAACCCTTCCGCAGTTGCCCACGCCCTAATGGCCGTGGATGGCAAGGTGATCCTGCTGATGGGCGGCAGAAACAAGGGGTTCAGGTTCGGCTCACTAACACCCCTGCTGAGGAGAAGGACGAAAGAGGTGCTGCTCTTCGGCGAGTCGGCGGTAGAGATCGCGGGAGACCTGGAAAGATCAGGAGCCAAGGTATCCATTTACGGTCCCATGGAAGACGCGGTGAAGGCGGTCGTGCAGAGGGCAGAACCCGGGGACACGGTGCTACTCTCCCCTGGATGCGCCAGTTTTGACCAGTTCGAAAGCTACGCCCACAGGGGCAAGGTGTTCGCATCGCTGGTGGGGGGTGAAGGGTGAAGGGGCCCCGCCACGTGGTGGTGATGCCCACCTGGGTGGGGGACTCTGTGATGGCCCTCGCCTCTCTGCGAGGTGCCCTTGAAGCAGGCGAGGTGATGCTGCTGGGACAGGCCCACATCCTGGAGCTCGTCTCTGGAGAGTTCCGCCACCTGCTGCTCCAGATGGAAAAGAAGGGCATCTGGGCGGGGGTGAGGCTGCTGCTGAAACAGAAGAGCCACAGGGGCATACTGCTTCCCAACTCAATGGGCTCTGCAATGATGGGGCTGTTAGGTGGCCTGTGCAGCCTAACGGGCACCCCCTACGACGGCAGGGGATGGCTGCTCTCGAAGAAGGTGGTGCCCCAGTCTGAGCACCAGGCATTCAGGTACCGCGAGATACTCCAGGCAGGGGGGGTGAGGGTGGACCAGGAGCCGAGGCCGTGGGTATCCCTGCCCCAAAAGGCAGTAAACTCTGCCGACGAGCTGCTACGGCAGAGAGGGCTGAAGAACACGCCCCTCCTCGCCGTGCACCCTGGGGCATCCAAGCCCCAAAGATGCTGGCCCCTTGGCAGGTTCGTGGAGGTTTGCTCGAAGATGGGTGAGAGGGGCTGGCGTATGGTGATCCTGGGGGGCAAGGCCGAGGCGGGACTGGCCGCTGAAATGGCCAGGGCCCTGGGTGAGACGGTGGCAATAAACGTGCCCGAGGCCAATCTCTCCCTGGCAGAGATGACCGCCCTGCTCGCCCGCTGCCACCTCTTTCTTGGAAACGACAGCGGTCCCATGCACCTGGCATCGGCGGTGGGAGTAAGGGTGGTATCGGTGTTCGGCTCAACCTCTCCGCGGCAGACGGGGCCGCTTCTGCCCCAAGGGATGAAAAGAGAGGTCTGGAGCGGCTTCGAATGCAGCCCCTGCAGGGAGAGATTCTTCAAGGATTGCGAACCCGTAGAGGGGTGTCCCCCGTGCCTGCACGCCGTATCTGTGGAGCAGGTCACTGAGGCGATAGGGGAGCTGGCCCCTTCCCATTGAGGTCTGATGGGGACGAGCCCTGGCCCGCCCCCATCATGGCACCTATCCTATTCACCTGCAGGGCAAACCCATTCAGGTCCACCTTGTGAGCCGGAATAAAGCCTTTGATGCCCATGGAGTTCAAGGCAGGGGCCTTTTGGGGAACGGCGAGCAGGGCGTCCATGATCCCCTTTCTTGCCCCAATGGAAAGGTCCCTGC
>CAZQJB010000009.1:0-1618 GCA_964593115.1 uncultured Aquificales bacterium | reverse complement strand
ACCCACCTTGGCACCCAGGCCGTGTAGCCGAGTATTCTCAGCGAGTCTCCAAGGGATAGCTTGCGAATAAGGGCCTTGCCCACCTCTTCGTCCACGAACCCTGCCCCTGCCTCTCCCATGGCCACGTCCAGCAGAACGTTCCCCTGAGAGTTTCTTACCGCCTCGTAGGGATCAAGGTCGGTGAAGGGATTCAATCCCATGCGGGCAAGCGAGATGGCCTGTGACACGAATCCCCCCGCCGAGAGAAATGAGACCACCGCCACCCTCTGCCCTTTCAGGTCCCTCAGATGTGCGGCCTTGGAGTCTTTGGGAACAACCACCATCCCCCTCATCAACGAACTGTGGGCAGCCCCAACAACCACCGCAAATGGTTCCATCTTAGGGATGAGGTGAAGGGCCACAACGGGGTCCTCGAAGGCCACGTCCACCTCCCCCCTCTTCACTCCAGAGATAAAGGCATCGAAGGTTGAATACGGCCTCACCTGAAACTGTATCCCGGTGTGCTGCTGAAGATACGAGGCAAGGGGATACAGCCTGCGGTACATGCGCACAGGTGAGTAACGGGGCATCACTCCCAACACGTAAGCATCCCCCGCCCACGCCCGGGGTGATGGGCAGACAAAGAGCAGGGCAACCAGAAGCAATAGAACCCTTCCCCTTTTCAGGGGGTGGAAACAACGGGGGCCCACTTTGGTCAAGCCCCGGCCTCAGACAGCCCTTCTCTTGCGCAGGCGCTCTATGGCCGCCTTCAAAGACTGGCGCATCTTCTCGATGTCCTCTGCCAGGCTTCCAAACTCGTCGTCTCCCAGCTTGCGGACCTCAACCTCAAGGTCTCCCAGGCTTATGCGCCTTGCCACCTCGGCAAGGTACATGATGTTGTGGGCTATTCCCCTGGCAACAAGGGCCGCCAGCATGGCCACCAACAGTGCCAGGGCAGCGGCTATTATCCCTGTGGTGGTGGCAAGCAGCTTGTTGGCGTTAACCACCAGGTCAAGGGCCGTGGGCATAACCAAGAAGGCGTTCACCTTCAACCCCTCAACCAGGGACACCTGGAAGAGGTAGACCGACGAGTAGGTTGTCCCTCCCCTACTTATGCCCTGTGGCAGGTCCACCTTCCAATACCTAACCACCTCTGTGGAGTAGCCCATTCTTGAGCGCATCACCCCCGCCAGCTCATCTGGAATCCTCTGTTCAGGGGCCGATGCCCAGGTCCCACCTGGACCCTCCACTGCCACGAGAAGAACGTCCTTCATCCTGCCGTAGGCCTTCACCACCTCCCTCACCTTTGCAAGGTCACGGGTCACTGCCGGCTCCTTCATGGCCACCCTTAGGGTGTAAAGGGTGGTTATACCCTCCCTCAACAACTGTTCGGTGAGTATCTTGTTGTAGAAGTGTATGCTCATAAACCCCACCAGCCCCGAGGCAACGAAGACCGGCAATATCACCAAAAGGAGTATCTTCGACTTTATGCTCATTCAATATCCTCAGTCTATTGAAAACTCTTGCTTCAACTGCTCCAGGAGCAGGTCGAGCTCGTCCTGAAAGCCCTCCTCTCCAGGGGCGGCCCCCTCCACCTCGGGCACAACCTCATCGGGTGCCTCCTCTTCTATCTCTACCT
>CAZQJB010000008.1:1588-17616 GCA_964593115.1 uncultured Aquificales bacterium | reverse complement strand
CCTGGGCCTTGCAATCTTGAAGAGCATTGTGGAGCACATGGGGGGCGAGATAGGGGTTAAGAGCAAAGAGGGAGAGGGATCGCTCTTCTACTTCACCCTACCCCTCAAGAAGGGCTCTTACCAGGATGTTGGCAAAGAGCATGGCCACCTGTGGTTGGAGTCCCTGGATCTGCCCGCCCTCGATGTGCTGGTGGTGGAGGACAACGAGGTTAACCGTGAGCTTGCCAGGGTTATGCTTGGCAGAATGGGACTGCATGTCTCCGAGGCAGAGAACGGCATAGAGGCACTTATTACACTCTCTGAGCGAGGCTTTGACGTGGTGTTCATGGACGTGCAGATGCCCGGCATGGATGGGATAACGGCAACCAGGATAATCAGGGCGTTGGAGGATGGTGGAGATGCGGATCTTGCGGCTTTGGATCCTGTTAAGGCCGAGAGGTTGCGGCAGAGGCTGTATGGAAAGCACACAAAGATAGTCTCCATGACGGCCCATGCCCTCTCAGGAGACCGGTACAAGTGCCTTGAGGCAGGAATGGATGCCTACATATCGAAACCTTTTTCCCCCGAAGATGTGGTGAGGGTGCTGGAAGAGCTGGGAATAGTGGATGCAAAGTCCCGTTTGAGTCAGGGCGAGACCCTTGAAGAGATGGACGCTTATTCCACGCAGGTAGAGAAGGGCTCTTCAGCGTCTATCCAGGAGATAAAAGACTACCTTGAAGACGTGTACGGTATGGAAGAGGAAGAGCTATCGGCGTTCTTGAAGACCTCGGCAGAGGTCATATCTTTCAACCTGCGGCGCCTCGAAGAGGCCCTGCAGAACGGGGATCTTGCCACGGTGGCCGAGGTTGCCCACACCCTGAAAGGGGGTCTTGCCTCGTTGGGCATGAAGGGTGCCTCTACCCTTGCCCTGAGCTTAGAGAAGGCCGCAAAGGGGGAAGAGGCCGATTTTCCCTTTGAAGAGACCTTGCAAGAGCTTGCCAAGAGCTGCTCTATTCTCACGGGGCTAATGGAGGAGTAAGGGCCATATTTCACATGGGCATTTCACCTTCAGCTCCCTTCTTTGGACAAGATTTCAGGTTCCAAAGTGTTTAGATGTTGCCCCTGGGTTTGGGGACTGTAGGAGAAGACGGTTTTCACCCCGATAAAAACAGTTGTTACTCATCGCCGCCTGTGGCCCTGTTGACATTATGCCCTTTTTTGGTGTACCCCGCCTCCCCATGAGTGCAGGTATCAGGCTGTTCGTCTCCACCTTCGTGCTCCTCTTTTTAGCCGAGATAGGAGACAAAACCCAGCTTGCCACCCTGGGGTTGGCCTCTGACAAGAGCCACTCCGCCCTGGTGGTCTTTCTCGCCTCGGCCTCTGCCCTTGTGTGCACCTCTTTGCTGGCGGTGCTGGTTGGACACGCCCTTGGTGAGATGCTTCCCCAAAGGCTGATTCGCTGGGTGGGAGGTATCCTGTTCATAGCCATGGGCTTACTGATGCTAGGGGGAAGGCTGTAATGGCCAAGCCGCAAGTCTTGAGCATAGAGACCATGCAGCGCCTCATCGGAGTTGCGAGAAAACGGGAGAAGGCTGACCTTGTCCTCTCTGGTGCCCAGATAATCGATGTGTTTGCTGGCAAGATAGAGAGAAAGGACGTGGCCATTGTGGGTGAGTACATAGCCGCTGTGGGCAAGGGGTTTCCCTCTGAAGAGAGCATAGACTTGACGGGCAGTTTCATTCTTCCTGGGTTCATCGATGCACATATCCACGTTGAGAGCAGCATGCTCTCTCCCGTGGAGTTCACCAGGGCGGTGCTGCCCAGGGGCACCACGGCGGTGATCTGGGATCCCCACGAGATGGCGAATGTGGGCGGGGTGGATGCGGTGGAGGCGTTGCTTGAGGCGGCCTCAGATTTGCCCCTGGACTTCTTCTTCACGGCCCCATCCTGCGTCCCCGCCACGGGCATGGAGACCTCAGGGGCAGGGCTGGGGTTGACCGAGCTGAAGAGACTATTCGAACGGGAAGAGGTGCTGGCCCTTGGCGAGGTGATGAACTACCCTGCAGTGCTCGAGGGAGATGAGTCTGTGCTGAAGAAGGTTCAACTGGCACTCTGCATGGGAAAGCGGGTGGACGGCCACGCGCCGGGCCTGATGAACGAGGATGTCTCTGCCTATTGCGCCCCGGGAATAACCTCGGACCACGAGTGCACCAACCTGATGGAGGCCGAGGAGAAGCTGAAAAGGGGCATGTACATCATGATCCGCGAGGGCTCCACCGCAAAGAACATGTCCAGCATAGTGCCCCTGGTGAGGGCCTACGGGGTCTCACGGTTCACCCTGGTTAGCGACGACAGGACCCCGGTGGACCTTCTCAACGAGGGCCACGTGGACTTTCTGCTGAGAAAGGCGGTTTACCTTGGCATGGCCCCTAACCTGGCGGTACGTATGGTAACCTTCAATCCCGCCTTCTACTACGACCTGAAGCGTCGTGGGGCGGTGGCCCCTGGCTACCTGGCCGACATCGCAGTGGTGGACGACATAAACAGATTCAATGTCTCCCTGGTGCTTAAGGGGGGCAAGGTGGTGGCGAGGGAGGGGGAGATGGTGGTGCCTATCCGCAAGGAGACGGTGCTTGATTTCCGAGACAGCGTGCAGGTGAGGCTGTCTCCCGAGCCGTTCCGGGTTACCCACAGGGTGGGGAAGAAGATAAGGGTGATCACCCTTACCGAGAACGAGCTCGTGACGGGAGAGGAGCACCACATCCCCCTGGTTGAGGGTGAGAACGTGGTCTCTGACACCGCCCGCGACATTTTGAAACTGGCGGTGGTTGAGAGACACAGGGGGACCGGCAATGTAGGGGTGGGTTTCGTACAGGGATTTGGTCTCAAAAGGGGGGCAATAGCCTCCAGTGTGGCACATGACTCCCACAACATCCTGGTACTTGGGGTGAATGACCCGGACATGGAGCTTGCGGTGAAGGCGGTTGCCGAAATGGGCGGTGGCCAGGTGGTTGTGGATGAGGGAAAGGTGGTCTCTTCTTTGCCCCTTCCTATTGCCGGCCTGCTCTCTGACCGTTCCCTGTCCTGGGTGGCACGAAGGTGCCAGGAGGTGAACCAGGCAGCGGCGGCCCTTGGCGCCAAGGGGGGCTCTCCCTTCATGCAGCTCTCTTTTCTGGCCTTGCCCGTTATTCCCAGCCTGAAGCTCACAGACCGGGGGCTGGTTGACGTTAACAACTTCTCCTTCGTGGACATCTTCGTGGACTGAACCTTCTCGCCATGGGACCCCGTATTCTCTACCTGTCCCAGATGGAGCTGCCATCGAAAAGTGCCCATTCCATCCAGATACTGAAGACCTGTGCAGCGCTAAGCCACCTGGGTCTCAAGGTGGTGCTGGTGGTGGAGAGGGGCATCCTAACCCCCAAACAGGTGCAAGAGCTTTACGGGGTCATGCCCAGTAAGGATGGATTCTCTGTGGTCGAGTCGAGACGAACCACCGCCTCCTTGCTTCGCCTTTGCGGGGTGTTCCTGCCCCACATTCCTTGGAATAGGCCCCCCGCCACGATCCTCTACACCCGCAGCCAGAGGTGGGCGCGGCTTGCCATTCGTACCAGGCCACTGCACCGGTTGCCGGTGGTCTTTGAAACCCACAGAAAGGCGGGAATCTTCAAGAACGACCCCGAGACGGGCAGAGAGGAGCCCTTGGAGAGGCGGAAAAGGGTGGAGTGGATCTTTCGACGGGCAGACGGTGTGGTGTGTGCCGCTGGTGCAACCCACAGGGGGCTTCTTGCACAGGGGGTGCGCAGCCTTCATCTCTGGTACGGATGGACCCATACCGGCTTTTGGTCCCGGGGTCCTCTCTTCTCCCTCGCCTATGCCGGTACCAAGGACCTGGATCTCGTTCTCGATGCCTTTGGGCGTATTCCACAGGTGAAGCTCACCGTTTACGGGGTGCCGGGCGAGATGGCAGATAGGCTCTCACCCCCACCAAACGTGGAGCTCGAGGGCTTCTTGCCCCACGCTGCCCTCCTTGAGCGCCTGGGGGGACACGGTGGATTTATTGCCACCAACGAGGGGATAAAGCTGGCAGATTACCTCTCTTTCGGGGGGCTGGTGTTTGCACCAGACCTGCCCTCGGTAAGAGAGGTGCTGAAAGACGGCGCTTTCTACTTCCGCTTTGGTGATGCCGCCTCTCTTGCAATGAGCATCCAGGGGGCCCTTGCATCTCCCAGGTTGTGTCAGCTCGCCTCCCGCAGGCTTGTCAAAAGGGGTGCAGAGTTTGCCTGGCCAGGTAAAGGGAAGAGGTTAAGGGACTTCCTCTTCTCCCTTCTTCCTTGAGGGAGGGCTAAAGTGCCAGGTGCAAAAGGGTGAAAAACTCGTCTATTGGCATGGGTTTGCCGAAGAGAAAGCACTGGTGAAGCATCTCTGCCCGCTGGTCAAGAAGCTCTGCCTGCTCCTCGGTCTCTACACCCTCTGCCACGATCTTGAGACCCATGGCCTTGGCTATTCCGATTATGGCGTCCACCAGGGCCATGTTGGCGGCGTTGTCGGGAATGTCCAGCAGAAAGCCCCGGTCTATCTTTATCTCTGATATGGGCAGGCGTTGCAGGTACTTGAGAGACGAATAGCCTGTCCCGAAGTCGTCTATCGAGAACCTGACCCCCATGGCGTTCAGCTCTTTCATACTCTGGATGACGGCTTCTACGTCTTCGATCACCAGGGCCTCGGTCACCTCTAAGATGAGCCTATCCGGTGGCGCACCTGCCTCTCTTATTGTCTCTTTTGTCCTCTCTACGAACTCCTCTTTGTAGAATGTCTTGGGGCTCAGGTTTGAGGACAACACCACCTCTGGATTGTCTATCTTCGAGAGGGTGTTACACACCTTGCGCAGCATCCAGTAGTCAAGCTCCACTATGAGGTCACTCTCCTCTGCCACAGGTATGAACTCCCCTGGCGACACAAATCCCCTCTCTTTGTCTATCCACCTGCACAGGGCCTCTGCCCCCTTGATCCGGCGCTGGCGATCCACCTTGGGCTGAAGAAAGCACTTAAGCCGGTCCTCCGTTATGGCCTTCCGCAGGTCTCGGGCCAGGGCAAAACGCTCTTCTATCTCTCTCTTCATGGCCTCGTCATGGATAACCGTGGTGTTGCCCCCCTTGGCCTTGGCCCTCTTAACGGCGATGTCGGCAAGGTTGATCAGCGTTTGTGGCTCGGTCTGGCTGCCATCCTCTGGCGAGGTTACTGCCCCTATGCTCATGGTCAGCATCACGTCACTGAACTCTTCAGGGGGGTTATCTCCCAGAGCGTGTACCTTCGAAGAGATTCCCTCCACCACAGGGGCAGGGTTCTCCCACTCTTTTTGGGATATGGGCAGCAGGATGGCAAACTCGTCGGCGTACTCCCTTGCAACCAGGGCCTCACGCCCAAAGAGATCCCTCAATCTCACACCCACCCACCTCAACAGGGCGTCGCCCCTGTCGAGTCCAAGGGCCTGGTTCACCCGTCTGAATCTGTCTATGTTCATCAACAGCAGAATAAAAGGCTGGGAGGTCTCCAGGTGTTTAGATATGTACTTGTGCAGAAGGGCCCTGTTGGGCAGGCCGGTAACCTGGTCGTAATGGGCGATGTAGTCTGCAAGGTTGTTTGCCTTTCTGGTCTCTGCCAGCAGTTGGGAGTTCAAGGACAACATTCTCTTGCCCACCCTCAGCCTTGCCTGCAGCTCTCCAGGGTCGAAGGGCTTAGAGATGAAGTCGTCGGCCCCTGCATCCAGGGCCTCTATGGTGTCCTTGCGCTCGGTCTTTGAGGTCAGCATGATCACGTAGTGGGGAAGTTGAACCTTTTCCTGCCTAAGCAGTTTCACCACCTCTATCCCGTAGAGCCCCGGCATAACCCAGTCCAGCAGTACCAGCCTGGGGCTGTCGGGCTCCTGCAGGCGTTTCAGCGCGCTCTCCCCGTCCCTGTACTGCTCCACCTCGTATCCCCAGCGCTTCAGGGAAGAAGAGAGCATTGTGGCGGTTATGGGGTCGTCGTCTGCCACCAACACCTTTGTGAAAGCGGACCCGTTTTCAGGTGCTTGCCCTTCTTCTGCCGGTCTCTGCTCCTCTGCCGCTATCTCCACGCCGATCCTCCCTTACATGGTGCACTAATACATGTTTAGAATAGATATTACAAGTTGAGAATAACAACCAATTTCATAACCAGCCCTGCTCCTTGTACCAGGCTATGGTCTCCTCGAAACCCTCCTCTAACGGTGAGTGGGGAGGCAGGCCCATATTCTCATACTGCTCGGTGGAGCATGACCATGCGGGCTCTCTCATCTCTCTGGCCTTCTCTGGACTGAGCAGAGGGGCAACATTGAAAAGACACCTGCATAGCCCACCCACAGCCCCTGCGGCACCGATCAGGAACTGCGGCAGGGTGATGGCCTTTGGTTCTTTATTGAGAATCTTTCCGGCCACCTGGCACAGGTGGTGAAAGGAGAACTCCCCCTGGGCCACGAAAATGGTCTCGTTTGCAAGCCCCGCCTCGGCGGAGGCGACGCATGCCCTTGCAAGGTCCCGTACAAAGCAGAGGCTGTAGTGTCTCTGCCAGTTTGGAACCCATCCCAGCTTCACCAGTTTGAAGAAGCCCAGCAGTGCCCTGTCCCTGGGCCCGTAGATGACCGGAGGCCTCAGTATCAGGCCAGGTATTCCCGATGCCTTAAGAAACCTCTCGCCGTAGAGCTTACTGGTGCCGTAGGGGGTTATGGGACGAGGTTTATCTTCCTCCCTCACAAGGCGGCCTGGTCCTGCTGCCGCCAGGCTGCTGATGTAGATGACCTGCCCCGAGAGGGTGCCTGCACTCTTCACGGCCTCTAAGAGATTGAAGGTGCCTATGGCATTCACCTCCCAGTAGTGGTCGAGGCTTTTGGCCCTGACGAGACCCGCGTTGTGCACCAGGGTCTCCACCTTGCCCGCTTCTGTCAGGGCCGACTGTAGGGAATCGGGATCTTCAAGGTGGGCAATCACCTGCTTCACCCCAAGCTTGGCAAGCCATTGGGACTCCCTTCTCACCATGGCCACAACCTGGTGCCCTGAGTGTAAGAACTCCTGGCAGAGGTGGCCCCCTACGAACCCCGTGGCACCTGTCACCAGCACCCTCATGGCGTCTCCTCTCCCCTTCCACGCTCCAGGGCACCGTGCAGGGCGTCGAAGAAGAAATCCATCTCCTTCTCCCCGTGGGCCAGAGAGATGGCCCCGCCCCCGTGCAGAAGGTGGACCCCCTCAACCAGCATGGCGAGCCTTAGCCAGTGGTCTCGCCACTCTCCCACGGTGAGGGACTCTATCTTCTGTGGGGAGTCGAGGGCTTGGGTCTCTTTCTTCTTGAGCAGGTGTGTCATGAATAGCGAGCCTGTACCAGTGCACCTGATGGGCAGGCCGTGCTCCGCACCTGCCTCCTCCACGCTCTTTCTCAGCCGCTCCCCAAGCCCGTTCAGGTGGGGATAGAGCCAGTTAGCGTTGCTTTCGAGAAACCTCAAGGTGAGCAACCCCGCCAGCATGCTCAGGGGATTGCAAGAGAAGGTGCCCCCGCCAATGAGCACGGGACCCCCGGGCCGGGCAAGCTCCAGCAGCTCCCTTCTTCCTGCCACGGCCCCTACGGGAAAGCCCCCGCCTATCACCTTTCCCAGGGTCACGAGGTCTGGTGTGACCCCAAGCATCTCCTGTGCCCCGCCCAGCCCAACGCGAAATCCGCTTATCACCTCGTCAAAGACGAGAACCGCACCCAGCCTTTCTGTCTCGTCCCTAAGCATCTGCAAGAAGCCTCTGTCTGACGACACGAATCCCCCCACCCCCATCACCGGTTCGACGATAACCCCTGCCAGGTCGCCTCCCACCTGGCGGATCGTCTCTCTTGTGGTCTCCGTATCGTTGAAGGGGAATAGCCCTATGCCTTCTTGTGCCCCTGGGGGAAGCCCTATGGAGTCTGCCCCCTTAAAGGGGGGGTGGATACCGAAACAGAGGTCGGTGTTGGCGCCGTGCCAGCCCCCCATGGCCTTCAGGACCACCTTTCTGCCAGTGGCCGCCCTTGCGAGCCTCACCGCGTACATTGTGGCCTCGGTGCCCGAGGTGCAGAAGCGCACCCGCTCGGCGCAGGGGACGAGGTGGCAGATAAGCTCTGCTAATTCCACCTCTTCGCTGTTCACCAGCCCGAAGTGGTAGCCCCGCTGAAGAATGGCACCAGAGAGGGCGTTTGCGATGAAGGGGGGTCTGTGCCCCAGGATGTGGGCGTAGTGGCCCATCCAGAAGTCGAGGTAACGGTTCTGGTCTATGTCCTCCAACCAGGCCCCTCTGGCGCTCTTCACGAAGAAGGGAAAGGGGTTCACCATTCTGATGTTGTGAGAGACACCCCCCGACATTGCAGACAGTGCCCGCTCCCAGTTAGCCTTTGAGAGCGGGTGCCTTTCCCCGTAGAGCCCTTCGAGCCCCGTCTTTTCAGAGTTCTTCTTCATGCCACCTCCTGAAAGCCTCTATTCCCCTTCCTTCCCTCAGGACAACTGGCGGACCTCCGGCGAAAGAGACCACGGTAGAGCTGCCCCCCGCCGTTCTACCACCTTCCACCACCCCGTCAATCTCCTCGAGTAGCCCTGGAGAGAGTTCCTCCGCCGAGGTGGCAGGGGGCATGCCTGACGGGTTTGCGCTTGTGGCCGTAAGGGGCCGTTTCACCCTTCGTAGTAGCCCCTGGATCACCGGGTGTGAGACCACCCTTATCCCAATGGTTTCCTGGGGATAGAGTGCAGGAACGAGAGGGGGATTTTGCTCCCTTTCTGGAAGAACGGGCAGCACCACGGTGTAGGGACCAGGTAGCAGGCATTGGGCAAAAAGGTTTGCCCAATGGTTTACCCTGCAAATAAGGGGAATATCCTCCACCCTCTCCAGAAATACCGACACCGCCTTGAGCCTCTCCCGTCCCTTGGCGAGAAAGAGCCTCTCCACCGCCTGGGGATTGGTGGCGTCTGCTACAAGTCCGTACACCGTGTCTGTGGGTGCGGCCACCAGCCCCCCTGCCGAGATGATGTGGGACGCCTCTGCCAAGTCGATGCAAGGGGGGCTGGGTGCTCTCACCTGCTGAGCTTCAGGCCCTTGCCACCTTCAGGATACGAATGGCGAGGTGGGCGGCGTTTGCTGCACAGTCCACTGCCACCGTTGCCACAGGCACCCCTGGGGGCATCTGCACCGTAGAGAGAAGGGCATCCATGCCGTTGAGCGGTGATGACGAGATGGGCACCCCGATTACAGGTAGCTCTGTTCTGCTGGCTATTGCCCCTGCCAGGTGTGCAGCCCATCCCGCACCGGCTATCACCACCTTCACCCCCCTTTGGGGAAGTGCAGCGATATACTCCTGAAGCAGATCAGGGTTGCGATGTGCCGAGATCACCCTCTCCTCGTACTCGACCCCTGCCTCTTTCAGCACTTTTATGGCCCTTGCCATCACCCCGGCATCGCTTTTGCTGCCCATGAGCACAACCACCTCTGGCACCTTCTCCCTCCCTCAGGCCAGGCCCTCTGCCTCTGAGCGCAGGGTGTCGGCCATGTCCGTTCTCTCCCAGGTGAACTCGGGGAGTTCCCTGCCGAAGTGGCCGTAGCTCGCGGTCTTCTTGTAGATGGGCCTTTTCAGGTCCAGCTTGGCTATGATGCCCCTGGGGGTGAGGTCGAACACCCTCTTCACCAGCTCTGCTATCCTGGTGTCAGGTATGCGCCCTGTGCCCTCGGTGTCTATTGCCACAGAGAGGGGCTGTTCCACACCGATGGCGTAGGAGACCTGCAAGAGGCACCTGTCGCACAGACCTGCTGCAACCAGATTCTTTGCGATGTACCGGGCCATGTAAGATGCAGAACGGTCCACCTTCGAGGGGTCTTTCCCCGAGAAGGCCCCGCCCCCGTGGGGGGCCGATCCCCCGTAGGTGTCCACGATTATCTTGCGTCCCGTTAGCCCCGTGTCTGCTGCGGGGCCTCCCTCCACGAACCTTCCCGTGGGGTTGATGTGGTAAACCACGTGCTCTTCGTCAAGCAACTCTGGGGGAATCACAGGCTTGATCACCTTCTCGATGATCTCCTCTTTCAACTGCCTCATCTTGACGTCGGGGGCGTGCTGTGAGGAGACCACTATGGCGGTCACCCTCTGTGGTTTCCCATCGATGTACTCCACTGTGACCTGGGACTTTCCATCAGGCCTCAGGTAGTCGAGGATATCCTTCTTTCTCACCTCGGCCAGGCGCAGGCAGAGTTTGTGGGCCAGGTGGATGGGCAGGGGCATGAGAACCTCGGTCTCGTTGGATGCGTATCCGAACATGAGCCCCTGGTCACCTGCGCCACCGGGATCCACCCCCTGGGCGATGTCTGGAGACTGCTCGTGTATCGAGGTGATGACCGCACAGGTCTCGCTGTCGAACCCATACTTGGCCCTGGTGTAGCCAATCTCCCTGATGGTCTCCCTGACAATCTCTGGTATCTCCACGTAGCAGTCTGTCTTTATCTCTCCTGCCACGAAGGCGAGCCCCGTGGTTAGCAGTGTCTCGCAGGCCGCCCTGCTGTTGGGATCCTTAGTGAGCAGGGCGTCGAGCACGGCGTCGGATATCTGGTCGGCAATCTTGTCGGGGTGCCCTTCGGTGACCGACTCAGAGGTGAAGAGCATTCTTCCTTTGGCACAGTTCATCTATTCGTCTCCTCCTTTTGTAACTATTTCCCAAGCTGATTCTACGTACTTGTAGGCTGAAAAGAGGGAGATGCAAACCGCCACCACCAGTATGGTCATTCCCAACCCCTTCTCGTGGACCATCAACAGGGTGAAGGCCACAGTGTAGAGCAGGGTCTTGTACTTGGCGGACTGGATGGCGGCCATGGTCTTTCCCTCGGTTGCGGCTATGGCCCTGAGCCCCGTCACCACCATCTCCCTGCCGAGGATCACCACCCCCAGCCAGGGAGGGACCCATCCCAGGGCGATCATGGGGAGCAGGGCCCCCAGCAACAGAACCTTGTCTGCAAGGGGATCGAGCAGCTTTCCCGCGTTGGTCACCTGTTGGCGCCTTCTTGCCAGAAATCCGTCCAACAGGTCAGTGAGCGAGGCCCCCACGAAGATTATGGCCCCAAGCAGGTTCCATCCCAGCCTGGGGGTTGAGAGGCATGCCACAACGGGAATCACCATGAGTGCCCTAAAAAGGGTGATGCCGTTTGGAAGGTTGAAGACGCTGACGTGCCTGCGCATAGGTTAACTGAATTCCCTTTTTGGGGCCCGGGCCAAGAGCCCCTCCATCACCTCTTGTGGTGACTCTCCCTCGAAGAGTATGGCGTAGAGGGCCCGGGAGATGGGCATATCTACCCCCATCTTCTCGGAAAGCTCCACCACCGCCCTGGTGGTGGGCACCCCTTCTGCCACCATCTTCATGCTGCCCAGTATCTCTTCCAGCCTCTCTCCCTTTCCCAGGCGGATCCCCACGCGGCGGTTCCTGCTAAGCTCCCCCGAGCAGGTGAGCACCAGGTCTCCCACCCCGGCCAGCCCCATGAAGGTGAGGGGACTACCCCCAAGCCTCTCACCCAACCTGCTCATCTCGGCAAGGCCCCTGGTGATGAGGGCGGCCTTGGCGTTCTCTCCCAGCCCCAGTCCTTGGCATATCCCTGCGGCTATGGCAATCACGTTCTTCACCGCCCCCCCCACTTCTACTCCCACGGGGTCGTGCTGGGTGTAAACCCTGAACCTGTTTGTGTGAAACACCACGGCGGCCATATCTGCCGTTCCCTCTCTGAAGGCGGCCATGGTTACTGCGGTGGGAAGCCCCTGTACCACCTCTTTTGCGAAGCTGGGGCCAGAGATGACCGCCAATAACTCTTCTACCCACTCTCTTCCGAAGAGCTCTTCGAAGACCCGGGTCATCAGGGTGCCGGTATGCACCTCTATCCCCTTCGATGCAGAGACCAAGGGCACCTGGGGGCGTTTCACCCCTCTCCACACTGGCCTCACGAACTGGGCAGGTACAACATTCACCAGCATATCCTGGTTCGAGGTTGCCTCTTCCAGGAAGGTGGTGGGGTGTATCTTGTTGGAGAGGGTTATCCCGGGCAGAAAGAGGCTGTTCTCTCTATTGGTGGCAATTGAGTCTGTAACCTCGGCCTCTCGGCACCACAGGGTGACGGCGAACCCCTTATTTCCAAGGTGGTGGGCCAGGGCGGTGCCCCAGCTTCCCGCGCCGATCACCCCTATGCGCATATCGCCCACGGTCCCTTCTTATGCCCTAAGTTCCCGACTCCCACGACGAGAGGTACTCTTCCTGCTCGTCGGTCAGCCTGTCTATCTCTATTCCCAGCGACTCCAGCTTCAGCGAGGCCACCTCGCGGTCGAGCTCTGTGGGAACCTTGTAAACCTGGCGGTTAAGACCCCTGCCGTTCTTGAACAGGTACTCTGCCGACAAGGCCTGGTTGGCGAAGCTCATGTCCATCACCGCCGATGGGTGACCCTCGGCGGCCACCAGGTTGATGAGCCTTCCCTCGCCAAGCAGGTATATCCTGCGCCCGTCATGCATGGTGTACTCGTCCACGAAGGGTTTTATTCTCTCTCTCTTCTTTGCCATGCGCTTTAGGGCCTCCACGTCTATCTCTACGTTGAAGTGGCCGCTGTTGGCGATTATGGCCCCGTCTTTCATCTTATCGATGTGCTCTTCTGCCACCACCCTGATGTCACCGGTGACGGTGACAAAGAAGTCGCCCACCTCGGCGGCCCGCTTCAGGGGCATCACCTCGAAACCGTCGTGCACCGCCTCGAGCCCCTTCACTGGATCCACCTCGGTCACGATCACCCTGGCCCCCATGCCCCTGGCCCTCAGGGCCACGCCCCTGCCGCACCAGCCGTAGCCGCATACCACGAAGTGGGAGCCGGCGATGAGCCTGTTGGTGGCCCTGAGTATCCCGTCTATGGTGCTCTGGCCGGTTCCGTAGCGGTTGTCGAACAGGTGCTTGGTGTCGGCGTCGTTCACGGCGATCACGGGAAAGAGCAGAACCCCTTCTTTGGCCATACTCTGCAGGCGTATGACCCCTGTGGTGGTCTCTTCGGTGCCACCGATCACGCCCTTAACCAGGGAGTTCTTTGCGTAGTCGTTCATGGCACCAACCTTCGATACCAGGCTTTCAGGAATGCCATCCCAAGAGTCGTTCTCTATCCGGTGCAGGGTGGAGATGAGGTCTGCCCCGTCGTCCATCACCACCTGGGGCCTGGTGGAGAGAACCTCCCAGATGTGGCTGTAGTAGCGGTCTGCATCCTCCCCGTTCACGGCAAAGGTGGGTATCTGGTACTCGGTTACCAGGGCTGCAACCACGTCGTCCTGGGTGCTCAAGGGGTTCGATGCACACAGTGCCACCCTTGCACCCCCTGCCTTAAGGGTGATCATGAGGTTTGCGGTCTCGGTGGTCACGTGCAGGCATGCGCCAAGGGTGAGTCCTTTCAACGGTTTCTCCTTCTCGAACCTCTTGCGTATGGATCTTAAAACGGGCATCTCCATCTCTGCCCAGGTTATTCTTCTGATTCCCTCTGGGGCCAACCCCAGGTCTCTCGCGTCGTGCTTTACGGACATTGCTCTTCTCCTTTTTTCTTCACGCTCTTTCGCTGGCAGGTGATGGGATGGCCCTCTACCACAGGTGTGTTTCCTTTTCCACCCTGGGGATTCGGGAATGCACATTGAGATGGCCGGTTTGGAATATCCCAAGAGACAGGGATTACCACCAGATGTTCTATGTGGAACACTTTTATGCCCAAGATGTTGTGGTAAAACGGTTCTGGCCCCTTGGCACACGGTGCACTTGGGTAACCTTTTGACGCATCAGACTGTTTTTGCTAAGTCTCCCCCTGTAGCATTTTAGAGGAAGGGTGGTGACAGGCTTGGCTAAGGGGAAGAACCTGATTATTGGTGGGGTGATCGCTTTGGCGGTGGTGGTCATTCTTTTCTCTGCTGGCAGAAGATTCCTAAAAGAGGGTGGTGGCCCTGAAAGTAGAAGCATGCCCTCGCTTAAAAACTTCCCTAAGAGTTGGCAGGTTCACAGGGGAGACGGCTTCGAGATCTACCTCCCCGCGGGGGCCCGTTTCCAGGTCCTTGAGGGCCGCGTAGTGGTGCGCTACCGCCATGGAGAAGGAGAGCTCTTGGTAAAGGGCCGTGGGGCAAGGGCTCTAAGGGCCGTGGTGTCACGCTGTCGGCCAAGGTTGGCAATGAAGAAGGGGGATACCAGCTTCTACCTCTGCAGCAGGGGAGCGGCCTACCTGGAGGTAGTGGGTGGTGGTACCAGGCCCTCGGTCGCAAGCTACGCCAGGGCGCGAGATTTCTCGACCCTGAAGGCAATCTCTCTCTCCCTGGCCTCTTTCAAGCCGCTGAAGACGGGGATAGGGCAAGAGGGTCCAAAGGTAACCTTTGTGAGATGGGTTCCCAGAGACGGGTCTTTCTCCGTCGAGGTTCCCCGGGGATGGAACACCAGCGGGGGCACCGCGGACTTTGGAAGGAACGGCTACGTGCGCATAGTGAGAAGCACTGCCCCAGACGGGAGTGCCGGGTTCTTGGGGGTTTACTACCCATTTCACCAGTATGCCCAGACCGCCTATGGAAGCAACGGCATGGCGCCCATGGACCCCGTAACCTACATCGGCAGGCGTTTCTTTGGCCTTCTTGCGAGTAACTACCAGATACAGTTCCCTGGTCTGCGCTTCTTCTCCCTCAAGACCGATCCCGTTCTCTCCAGGCGTTTCACCTACGAGCAGCAGAGGGTGCTTATGCAGCACGGTGTCAGGGCGTCGGTTAAGATACAGGCGGTGATGGGCAGGGCAAGGTTCAACCACGGGGGAGACCCCTTTGACATGGTGGTTCTTGGGGCCATGAGATACCTCACCATTCCCCTTCAAGGAGCGGGATACTCGTACGTCTGGGGGCCGGCCCCAATCTACGTGGAGTTTGCAAAGAGGGGTAGCCTGGCCAGGTGGATGCCGGTGTTCGAGAGGGTGGCGGGTAGCTGGCAGGTGAGCACCAGGTGGCTGATGGGACACCAACGCATGGCCATGCAGGATGCCCGAAGAACGGTTGAGCATTACCGTCGTATGGCAGAGATGATCCACCAGGGCTACGAGAAAAGGAGCCGCATGGGCATGCGCCAGTGGGAGTCCGAGGAGCACGAGAGGATGGAGGAGTTCTGGGACACCTACCACGCCCTGGGAGGGGAGGAGAGGTACGACAATCCCCAAACCGGTGAAGAGATAGACGTGCCAACAGGAGCCGATAAGTACCTCTACGACGGCTATTCAGAGAGCTGGGTGGGG
This sequence comes from uncultured Aquificales bacterium, assembly GCA_964593115.1. Lineage (GTDB taxonomy): Bacteria > Thermosulfidibacterota > Thermosulfidibacteria > Thermosulfidibacterales > JALWSI01 > JALWSI01. The sequence goes on along the minus strand of CAZQJB010000008.1, from coordinate 2,319 downwards.
GTTAAGATGGACAGGCCCAATGCCCAGGATCTGGTTCAAAGCCTGAAAGAGAACGGCTTCGTAGAGCTGAAAAGGCATACACACTGAGTGCCTATCCCCTTGGCCCATTCCATATCTACCTTCACGCTGAAACTATGGCCGCGTCTCCTTTCGCCGTCACACCTGCATGACGAATCCTTGGGCCACATCGATATGTTCATCAAGAACGGTGGCGCAAGGTGATTGAGCGCCAAGATCAAGGTTTTTTGCCAAAAGGCCCGTGGCCCATATCCTCCCCGAGTACCGGACCAGAGGGGCAGCCCTCCCATTACCGAAACCACGAGCCAACTGTGATGAGAGGCTACCTGCACCGCCCCTTTGAATCCAACGAACCCCTACATGTTCCACGTGGAACGCTACGAAAGCCCAAATGTTGTGTAGAACCCTGGAAACGAGATGGATACCCAGTGTGCTCCCTGCACCTGCACCGGCTCTTTTGCGACCATCCCCGCCAAGGTGAGCATCATGGCGAGGCGGTGGTCTCCCATGCTGGAGACGGTCACTCCCCCTTGCAGCCTTCCGGTGCCCCGTATGACCATGCCGTCGGCAAGTTCCTCTATCTCTGCCCCAAGCAGCTTCAGTTGAGATACGACCCCGTGTATCCTGTCGCTCTCCTTCACCCTCAGCTCCTGGGCATCGCGGATCACTGTCTCTCCTTGGGCGAAAACGCCGAGCAGAGCCACTAAGGGTAT
>CAZQJB010000008.1:0-1578 GCA_964593115.1 uncultured Aquificales bacterium | reverse complement strand
CCCTTCACCTCTACCCCCTTCAGCGTTGGGGTGTATGTGGCGGTTATCTCGGCTACTGGCTCTCCGCATACCTCCCTTTGGTTCTCGATGCCTATGCGGCAACCCATTCTCTTTAGAATAGAGAGAAACCCCGTGCGGGTGGGATTGACCCCCACGTTCAGCAGGGTGATCTCGCTGCCGGGGATGAGGGCCGCGGCGGTGAGGATGTATGCGGCAGAAGAGACGTCTCCCGGAACCTCCCAGTAGCATGCCTGGGGCGTCCCCGGCTCCACCTTGATGGTTCTGCCCCCTCTCGTAACCTTCACCCCCGAGTAGCCCAGCATTCTCTCGGTGTGATCCCTGCTTGCCATGGGTTCGATGACCGTTGTCTCTCCCTTGGCGTTTAGCCCCGCCAGCAGTATGGCAGACTTCACCTGGGCACTGGCCACTGGCAGGGTGTACTCAATGCCCTCAAGGTTTCCTCCCCGGATTGCCAAGGGGGGCAGCGAGTCTTCGGCACGGGCCGAGACGGTTGCCCCCATGAGGCGAAGGGGCCTTATCACCCTTCTCATGGGACGCCTTCTCAGGGATGCATCACCAGAGATCACCGAGAAGAAGGGGAGAGACGCCAGCACCCCGGAGATCAGACGAATGGTGGTTCCAGAGTTGCCTGCATCGAGCACCCCGTTGGGCTCTTTGAACCCCCTTATTCCCGGACTTTTCACCACAACCTCGTGGTGGCGTTTAACCACGCTCACGCCCATAGACCTCAATACCGATATGGTGGAGTTCACGTCGTCGCTGTCTAACAACCCTGTTATTCGGGACTCTCCTTCGGCGAGGGCCGAGAGTATCACCGCCCTGTGGGAGATGGACTTGTCCCCTGGAAGGCGAATGTTACCCTTCAGCGGCTCTTTTCTGGGCCCCACGGTTATCTCGTCTTTGGCCTCGAGGCTACGCCTGGCGTATGCAGCCCTTTCGAGAAGAGAGAGCAGCCTGTTGTGGTCCTTTCTCTCAACGGCACCTCTGATGCTGTCCAATGCCCCCTGGTAGGTGTGCAGGTGCTCAAGCAGGTTCTCCCTGTTCTGCATGAATATGGCACGCCACATCTGGGGGTTGCTCGCCGCTATCCTGGTGAAGTCCTTGAACCCGCCACCGGTGTACTCCAGCAGGGGTGTTCCCTCCTCCTGGGCGGCGATGATGGCGTTCACCAGGGCGTAAGAGACTGCGTGGGGCAGGTGGCTCACGGCGCTGAACACCTCGTCGTGGATGTATGGGTCCATGGTCTCTACCCGTGAGCCCAGCGATTCCCAGAACCCCCTCACCGTCTCCACGGCCCCTTTGTCTGTCTCCTGCAACGGGGTGAGAACCACCACCGCCCCCTCGAAAAGGCCCTCAACGGCGTTTTCAACACCGCTCTTCTCGGTGCCGGCAATGGGGTGGCTTCCCACGAAACTCACACCTGCCTTGGTGCAGAGGGCATGCATATCTGCACACAGCTCTCCCTTGACGCTGCCCACATCTGTAACCACCGTTTGTTTTGGAAGAATGGGCAGAAGGTCCTCCAGGGCAGAAAGCTACCTATCCACCGGGGCCGAG